>CAZXTX010000089.1:0-10519 GCA_964643695.1 uncultured Mariniphaga sp.
AAGCTGAAAAGGAGCTGTTTTATCTGAAACCTGATTTGATTTTTGATATTAATCCTGATGAAAGTGAAGTAGAGAAAAAAGTTTCTGTACTTTTTTGGTAAATCGGTATTATTGGCAGAAGTATCTTCTTATTGTGAGGCATAATATTTAAAAACTAAAAATATGAAAAACCGGCAAATTATTTTACTTCTTTTTGTATTGTCTGTTACGTTTTTTTCGTGCAGAAAATATACAGATTATTCGCGTGTGGCATGGGAAGAGGAGGAAAATCCTCCATGGGAAAATCCTCAGGTGAGTGAAATTAACCGCGAGGCACCGCGTGCATATTTTATTCCTTTTGCGAGTGCCGAACAGGCACGTACCGAGGATAAATGGACATCACCAATGGTGAAGTCGCTGAACGGAATGTGGAAATTTAACCTTGTTGAAAAACCTTCGGAAAGGCCTTACTGGTTTTTTAAGGAAGATTTTGACATACGGGGCTGGGATGAAATCAAAGTTCCGTCAAACTGGGAGCTTGAAGGATATGACTATCCCATTTATACCAATGTAAAATATCCGCATGAGAAGACACCTCCCTTAATTCAGAAACATTACAATCCGGTGGGTTCCTACAAAAGAACCTTTAAAATTCCGCCCGGATGGGAAAACAAGGATATTATACTTCACTTCGGTGCTGTTAGTTCAATGCTGAATTTATGGGTTAACGGAGAGTATGTCGGGTACAGTGAAGACAGTAAAACTCCGGCTGAGTTTAATATAACAGGCTATCTGAAATCGGGTGAAAATACTCTTGCAGTTGAAATTTTCCGCTGGTGCGACGGTTCTTATCTTGAAGATCAGGATTTTTGGCGGATGAGCGGAATGACCAGAGACGTTTTTCTGCTTGCAAGGGGCGAACAGAAGATAAATGATTTCAGGGTAATTTCGGGATTGAACGGAAACTATACCAACGGAACTTTCTCGCTGGATGTAGAAGTTGTTAACTCGGGCAAGAAATCAGGTTCCGGCATTCTTGAAGCTGTATTGTATGATCAGGGTGCTGTGATTGGCGAATTTTCTCAAAGTTTGAAAGAGGGAGTTCAGAATGTACATTTTGATGCTGTTTTTCAGGATGTGAAAAAATGGTCGGCAGAATTTCCAAATCTCTATGAACTGATTGTTACTTTAAAGAATGAGAGCGGCATTGTGGAAGTAATCCGGCAGGAAGTCGGTTTTCGCACAGTTGAAATAAAAGACAGGGCGTTGCTGATAAACGGGAAGTATGTTTATTTGAAAGGTTCCAATATTCATGAACATCATGAAGTTACCGGACACGTTGTGGACAAGGAAACAATGCTGAAGGATATATTTCTGATGAAGGCAAACAATATGAATTCTGTTCGTACTTCGCATTATCCGCAGCCCGAACTGTGGTATGAACTGTGCAACAAGTACGGACTTTATGTTATTGACGAAGCCAATATTGAATCTCACGGAATGGGTTACGGAAAGGAATCACTTGCAAAAGATGAAAACTGGAAAGAAGCCCATCTTTACCGTACACGTAATGTGTTTGAGCGTGATAAAAACCAGCCGAGTATCATTATCTGGTCGCTTGGCAACGAAGCCGGCGATGGTGTAAACTTTACGGCAACCTACAATTATCTGAAATCGGTCGAGAACACCCGTCCCGTTCAGTATGAACAGGCTCACGGCGGTGCCAATACCGATATAAACTGCCCCATGTATATGCGGATTGAAGCGATGGAAAAATATGCACTCGGAAATCCGGATAAGCCGCTTATTCAGTGTGAATATGCCCATGCCATGGGTAACAGTGTGGGAAATCTGCAGGATTACTGGGATGTAATTGAAAAGTATGACATTTTACAGGGAGGTTTTATTTGGGACTGGGTTGAGCAGGGATTGCTGACCACAAATGATAAAGGTGAGCAGTTTTGGGCTTATGGCGGTGATTTTGGCCCCGAAGATGTTCCTTCCGACGGTAATTTTTGTCTGAACGGCCTTGTAAATCCCGACAGAACAGTAAAACCGCATATTCTGGAAGTTAAAAAAGTATATCAGTATATAGGATTTGAAGCGGCAGATTTGAAAAACGGAGAAATCAACATTAAAAATAAGTATGCTTTCCGTAATTTGTCCGACTTTGAATTCAGCTGGGAAATTACCGGAAACGGAATAACTCTTAAATCGGGTAAGTTTGAAAATATTGATGCAATGCCCGATGAAACTGTCCCGGTGAAAGTTGATGTTGCAATAAATCCGGAACCCGGAACCGAGTATTTCATAAATCTGAAAGCTATCCTTAAAAATCGTGACGGTCTGCTCGAGCCGGGAACCGAACTGGCAAGAGAACAGATTCAGCTGCCGTTGTATATTCCTGCACCCAAAGTGTATTCAGCCGAAATGCCCGAACTGGAAGTTAGCGATACCGATGAACTGATTGTTGTTACCGGCGAAGGATTTTCGGTTTCTTTCAGTAAAAAAGAGGGAATCATTACAAGTTTAAAAAGAGGTGATACTGAATTTGTTGAGAGCGGACCTGTTCCCGATTTCTGGCGGGCACCGATTGATAATGATTTTGGAAATAATCTGCACAAGCGAAGCCGCGTATGGCGTGAAGCCGGACAAAACCGGCAGGTTGCATCGGTTGATTTCAGCGAAAACAGGGGAATGTGGCAGGAAGGCGGCAGGAATGTGGTTTTTACGGTTTCGTCAGATAACAGGGGCAGGTTTGCAAATGTTGAATTCAACTTTGATCTAATGAACGAACAGGGTGAAAAAATAGCCGGGCACACAACCGGTTACACTGTTTTCGGCTCGGGCGACGTGGTGGTTGACAATCATTTTAAAATGACAAAGGAAGATTTGCCCGAAATTGTACGGATGGGCATGAATATGATAATGCCGCGCAAATTTGACCAGATGTCATGGTTTGGACGCGGTCCTCATGAAAGTTATGCCGACCGTAAAACAAGTGCTTTCGTCGGACTTTATAACGGAAGTGTTGCCGACCAGTACTGGGCGTATCTGCGTCCTCAGGAAAACGGCAATAAAACCGATGTGCGCTGGGCTGCCATTACCGACGGAGCCGGCAACGGACTTTTTTTTCAGGGTATGCCGCTGATAAATGTAACTGCACATCATAATCTGAAGGAAGATTTTGAATCGATGGAACGTACCGACGGCAGGCAGGTTGAAGGCATTACTGTTGTTAACCGGCATACTACCGACGTTAAACCCCGTGACCTTACCTCTGTAAATATTGATTATATGCAGATGGGAGTGGGGGGTGATAACAGCTGGGGAGCCTGGACGCATGACGAGTATCGCCTAACCGGAAAAGAATACAGATACAGTTTCAGAATGAAAGCAATTGAGGCGGGAGAAAATCCTGCCGATGAAGCAAAAAAGGTGTTTTAATAAATAATCAGCCCCGGAAAAATTCCGGGGCTGATTATTTAATGATATTTTTTTTTTAATTCAGAAATTTAAAAATTTATTTTAGTTCAAAGCTGAACTCTTCATAAGCATCTGTTCCCCATGCATACTTCCGGGTAGTGGGTGAAGCTGCAAATAAGGGTGAGAATGTTTTTACTTTAACGGTTTTTCCGTCAGGCAGGAATTCAATAATTCTGAGCCATCCGTCACCGCCGTTGCCGTGCCATCCCCCGCCAAGTGCCTGGGCATTAAAAACCATCTGGTTTACTTTTTTGCCGGCTGCATTTTCATCAATCCTGAAAGCAACATGTGCATCCGGATTATCCGGAGCGGCAATATGTCCGGCCAGCACCATTTCAATGTTTTTTGAAGGCTGCACCAGCTTTTCCCAGATTGCTTTACCGTAATTCGGATTTGGAATTTTGTACCCTTCATGTGCTATATGCTCATTGTTTCTGTTGAGGTATGAGTGGGTAAGAAGAATAACAGTATGGTCACTGTACTGCTCTTTTTCAATAACACTTTTTCCCCATTCCAAAACTTCGTTGCGTGGAGCAAATTCAAGTACTAAAACAAGAAACTTTTTATTGTGCGGACTAACGAATTCATAAGCAGAATTGCTGGTTGTGGGCATGTCGTTTCCGTCCAGACCCGTTTCTTTCAGCATCTGCATGTTGAGCCGGTTTTTATTTACCGGAAAATATGTGTCGAAAAATGAATGGCGGCTTTCGGCACTGCGGATTCCGAAATCGTGGTTTCCGAGTGTGAGAATGTAGGGCAGTCTGCCGTCAAGGCGGCCAAATGCCTTTGAAACAGCCTGCCATTGCATAATGCTGGGCTGATTTCCGCTTCTGCCGTCGGTAACCAGCAGGTTGTTTTGTTCAACCAAATCGCCGGTGCACACTACCATTTTTGTGTTCAGTTCATCAGCATTTTTGAGTATCCATTCCATCATTAAATCCAGAATCGGCTGATTGTAATCAAATTTCATATACGACTGAACATCGGGCAGCATAATCATCGTCCACGAGTCCTTGTCGGTTAACGCCGGCTCCTTGTAGTCGCTTTGTTGCGCAACAGCCGCAAAAACAAAAAAGATTAAACTAAAAAGAAACGTAATTTTTTTTCCTGACATAATATTAATTTTTAAAAGTTTGTGAACTGCTTAAAATGTTAATTAAGGTTTGTTTATAATCCGAAAAAAGCTGCAATATGGTTTTGACGTTGCAATTTAACAAATTTATTAAAAATGATTTTGATAAAGCAGGCTGATTTTAAAAAAACGCTTAATGGGTTTTGTCGTAAATTTTGAATATTGTTTAGTCATTTATAATTTCAGCCTTTCAAAAAAACAAAACATAATTTCACCGGTTATAAAAATTGATAATCAGAAAATATTAAAAGAAATGAAAATAGTAGTAATTGGTGCCACGGGCACGTTGGGAAAAGAAATTGTAAAACTCGGCAAAGAACGCGGATATACCGTAATTGAAGCATCGCGTAAAAGTGAAAACAGTGTGAATATTGATAATCCGGAATCAGTTGAGAAGTTTCTTGAAAGCATTCCGGAGGTTGATGCAATAATATGTGCTGCCGGGAATGCCAGCTCCGGTGCTGTGGACAAACTTACCGATGAGGAGATTCAGCTTGGTATTAAAAGCAAGCTGATGGGGCAGATAAATATTGTGCGAAAAGGTATGGACAAGGTGAAAAATGGCGGAACCGTTCTGCTTACCGGAGGATTTCTGGCATATAAACCGTGGCTGCATTCTTCAAACCTTGCAATGGTAAATTCCGGATTGGAGGGGTTTGCAAGAGCCGCCGCACTTGAAATGAAAGACGGAAAACGGATAACTGTAATGCATCCTCCGCTGGTAAAGGAAACCGCTGTCAGAATGGGTGCGAAAACCGAACAATGGCCGGCTGCTGCCGAAGTTGCCAAAGTGTATCTGGATACCCTGAAAAGCAGTACCGTTGAGATTCCGGTATATTTTAAAGGATATGAACCCTGACTGATAATTTGAGGAAACAACTCCAAAAGGCAGATCGGAAAAAGTTTGTTTTGATTTTTTCCGTTACCTTTGACCAAAACCATTCAGCATGGAATTAAAGAAAATCATTTATCTGCTGTTGCTGCTGGGCTGTTTTGCTGTTTCACTGGCCTTCAGTTTCGATAAAAAAATAAGATTTTATACAAAACTCAGATACCTTTTGCCGGCTATAATTTTTTCGGGTGCTGTTTTTATAATGTGGGATATTCGATTTGAGGAAGTTGGAATATGGAGGTTTAATCCTGAGTTTCTGTTGGGTATTTTTATCCTTAATCTGCCGGTTGAAGAGTGGCTGTTTTTTTTGATTTTTCCGTATATGTGCGTATTGATTTACGAGTTTTTGATATATAAACTGCCACATTTTGAAAAACCGAATCTGTTTGTTGCAGTCAGCCTTGTTTTGCTGATAGCTTTTGTTTTGCTGACATATTTTTACAGACAGAAGCTTTATACTTTTTTCAACTTTTTTCTGCTTTCTGTCTATTTTGGATATACAGTTTTACGCAATAGGTTTAAGCAGCATTACACCAAATTTTATCTCACCTGGTTTATTGCACTTATCCCTTTTTTTATTATTCAGTTGCTGGCTCTAACACTTCCGGTTATTGAGTATAATTATGAACACATTATCGGGGTCAGAATTTTAAGTATTCCGGTTGAAAACTTTTTTTATTTTTTTCTGCTGCTCATAATGAATCTCACCATTTATGAATATATGAAAAAACAGATATTCAGAAAAATTTCATTGAGATGACAAGTTTATATCTGGCAGGCATATATATATGGTATCTGTTGATTAAAATTGTTTCTGTGTTTAATCACAGGGCACGTCAGTTTGTAAATGGAAGACGCGGCTGGAAAACAATGCTGAAACAAAAAATTGAAAAGGACGGCAGATATATATGGGTGCACTGCGCATCATTGGGAGAATTTGAGCAGGGCAGGCCGCTGATTGAAGAAATAAGAAAAAAATATCCCGAATATCGTATTTTACTCACTTTTTTCTCACCGTCAGGTTATGAAATCAGAAAAAATTATGAACATGCCGGTATTGTAATGTATCTGCCTGTTGACACCCGCAAAAATGCAAGAGAATTTATCGGTTTGGTTAAGCCTGAAAAAGTGTTTTTTATAAAATATGAGTACTGGTATTTTTATATTGATGAGCTGAAGAAAAAGAATATTCCCCTTTATATGGTATCGGCCGTTTTTAGGGAAAATCAGCAGTTTTTTAAAAAAGGTGTTTTTGCCGGCTGGTACAGAAAAAATTTAATGAATGTTGAACATTTTTTTGTTCAGAATGAAGAGTCGGCAGAGTTGCTTCAAAAAGCGGGACTGAAAAATTTTACGGTTTCGGGCGATACGCGTTTTGACAGGGTAGCTGAAATTGCACGAAAAGCAGAGCTGATTCCCAAAATTGATAAATTTAAGAATGGCCGGCGGATGCTGATTGCCGGCAGCACATGGAAACCTGATGAGGAGATTATAACAGAATTCATCAATAAAAATTCCGAAATAAAAGCTGTAATTGCACCTCACGAGGTTACCGAATTGAATATTATCAGGCTGGAAAAGTTGTTGAAAACTTCTTTTGTAAGGTTAAGCAGGGCAGGCGAAAGTGAAATTAATCAATACCAAGTTCTGATAATAGATTCAGTGGGAATATTGTCATCAGTTTACAGATACGGCGATGTTGCATATATAGGAGGCGGTTTTGGAGTGGGAATTCATAATATTCTTGAACCGGCCACATTCGGACTTCCCGTGATTTTCGGGCCCAATTATAAAAAGTTTAAGGAGGCGGCAGATCTTATTATTCTGGGAGGTGCTTTTTCAGTTGATAATTCAAAACAGTTTGAAGATGTAATGTCAGAATTGCTTGACGGCCATGAGCGGCTGAACAGTGCAGCAGCAGTTTGTGAAAAATACATCGAAAAAAATGTTGGGGCAACAAATCTTATACTGAAAAAAGTTTTTAACAAATGATTGTTTTTGCATACATTTTGTAATTGTGCAGACTTCTCAAAAAAGGTTTTTCTTCCTTAATAAATTAATTCAAAAAACAACTCATTTTTGTGTAAAGCTTTACGATTTTGTAAACTTTAAATAGAAAGTAACAGGGTATTGCTCTGATTGTCAGTGTCCTGATTGTTTAAAGTTGATAACTTTTGATTTCTTTACCCCGAAAAGTTTTCCGAAATATCTCTTTCTGTTCTATCTTTCGTGAGCAATCTGGAAAAACCATTTTTTCATTATTAATAACATAACAAAATTTACATATTATTTTAAATATGGAGACAAAGACATTTGAAAAAGCATCATTAAAAACTGTATCCGGCAAAAGGATTTATTCGCAGGAGGAAGCTGTAAGTGCATCTCTTGCATATTTTAAAGGTGATGATTTGGCTGCCAGGGTATGGGTAAACAAATATGCCCTGAAAGATTCTTTCGGGAATATTTTTGAACTTACACCCGATGATATGCACCGCAGGCTTGCCAAAGAAATTGCACGGATTGAAAAGCGCTATCCGAATCCGCTTACCGAAGATGAAGTTTTTAATGTTTTAAAAGATTTCAGATACATAGTTCCACAGGGTGGCCCAATGACCGGAATAGGTAATAATTTTCAGATTGCTTCGCTTTCAAACTGCTTTGTGGTTGGTAACGACGGAAAATCCGATTCCTACGGCGGAATTATGAAAATTGATCAGGAGCAGGTGCAGCTTATGAAAAGACGCGGAGGTGTTGGGCACGATTTGTCTCACATCAGGCCTAAGGGGTCACCGGTTAAAAACTCGGCACTTACTTCAACCGGTATTGTTCCGTTTATGGAGAGATACTCCAACTCAACACGCGAGGTTGCACAGGATGGACGCCGTGGTGCACTTATGCTTTCTGTTTCAATAAAACATCCCGACTCCGAAAGTTTTATCGATGCAAAAATGGAACAGGGCAAAGTTACAGGTGCCAATGTTTCGGTAAAAATTGAAGATGATTTTATGAGAGCTGTTGAGGATGGCGGAATTTATGAGCAAACTTATCCGATTCATTCAAAAAAACCGCTTTACAAACGGGAAACAGATGCACAGAAACTTTGGGCAAAAATTGTAAAAAATGCATGGCAGTCGGCTGAACCGGGAATTCTCTTTTGGGATACAATTATAAGGGAATCGGTTCCGGATTGTTATGCCGATAAGGGATATGCAACAGTGTCAACAAATCCGTGCGGCGAAATTCCGCTCTGTCCGTATGACAGCTGCCGACTTTTGGCCGTTAACCTCTATTCTTATGTTGAAAATCCTTTTACGGAATCAGCCAGGTTTAATTTTGAACTTTTTAAGGAGCATGTTCATTATGCACAGCGTATAATGGATGACATTATCGACCTCGAACTTGAAAAAATTGACACTATTCTGGATAAAATTAATTCTGACCCTGAAAAAGAGGAGATAAAATCTGTTGAAAAAAATTTGTGGGAAAATATCAAAAGAAAGGCAAAGGAAGGCCGCCGCACAGGTATAGGGATTACTGCCGAAGGTGACATGCTTGCGGCACTGGGCCTTCAGTATGGCAGTGAAATAGCAACCGAGTTTTCTGAACAGATTCATCAGACTCTTGCTGTTGAAGCTTACCGTTCGTCTGTTTTTCTTGCAAAAGAACGCGGGCCGTTTACTATATATGAAACGGAAAAGGAAATAGACAATCCGTTTATTAACCGTCTGAAAAATGCAGATGAAACTCTTTATGCCGATATGGCTAAATACGGCCGGCGTAATATTGCACTGCTTACAATTGCACCAACCGGAACCACAAGCCTGATGACTCAGACAACTTCGGGAATTGAACCTGTATTTCTGCCGGTTTACAAACGCCGCAGAAAAGTAAATCCGAACGATAAGGATGTAAGAATTGATTTTGTTGATGAAGTTGGGGATCACTGGGAAGAATATACTGTATTCCATCATAAATTTAAAACATGGATGGAGGTAAGCGGCCTTGAAACAAACCGCGATTATTCTAATGAAGAGCTGGATGAACTTGTGAAAAAGTCACCATATTACAAAGCCACCTCAAATGATGTTGACTGGCTTTCAAAAGTCCGCATGCAGGGCAGAATCCAGAAATGGGTTGACCATTCAATAAGCGTAACCATAAATTTGCCATCGGATGCTACCGAAGAGCTGGTAGGACAGTTATATATTGAAGCATGGAAAAGCGGCTGCAAGGGGGTAACTGTTTACCGCGACGGGTCGCGCTCCGGAGTACTTATTTCAAACAGCTCGCCGGCAGAAAAGAAAAATGAAAATTTTCCGACAAAACGTCCTGAGATACTTGATGCAGATGTAGTTCGTTTTCAGAATAATAAAGAAAAATGGGTTGCATTTATCGGACTTATGAGCAGCAAGCCGTATGAGATTTTTACAGGATTGTCTGATGATGAGGACGGAATTCTTCTACCAAGGTCGGTAACCGGAGGGTACATAATTAAAAGCTATGACAGTGAAGGAAATTCCAGATACGATTTTCAGTATGTAAACAAAAGAGGATATAAAACCACAATTGAGGGATTGTCATACAAATTCAACCCTGTTTTTTGGAATTATGCAAAACTTATTTCCGGAACTCTCAGGCATGGAATGCCTATTCATAAAATAGTGGAGCTGGTTACAAGCCTGCAGCTTGACAATGAAACCATTAATTCGTGGAAAGCCGGTGTGGCACGTGCCCTGAAGAAGTATATACCTGACGGAACACTTGCCGAAGATGCCCGTTGCGGCGATTGCGGCTCCGATGAGGTGGTTTATCAGGAAGGGTGCCTCACTTGTCTGGCATGCGGTTCATCAAAATGCGGATAATGAAATTTTCTTAAAAGCACTATATAGGATTTGATGAAAAAGCCGGGATTGATTTTCAATTCCGGCTTTAATTTTAAATGTTTTGCGGTAGTCAGTCAGTTTCAATCAATTTCATAATATCATCGGGAGTGATATCCGGGTCGGTTATATGATATTGTGCCTGCAGAT
>CAZXTX010000090.1:0-10504 GCA_964643695.1 uncultured Mariniphaga sp.
GTATGTTTGTTTAATTCAAAAAAAGTAAGTTCATCAATATTAATTTCATTGTTTATCTGTTTCAAAAACCTGCGTGCATTTCTTAAATTTTCAACAGTATAAAAACGGGTTTCCGAAACCACGGAAAGAATGGATGAAGGCAGTACATTTTGCCATTCGTCATCGCTTAGTGTATTTGGAACAAGATAGAGAGCAGCCATTTTTTTTCGGTAAAATTAAAGAATATCATGGTTTAGCCAACCTTTTATTAATTTTGCAGCATGAAAAGCCAAAAAAAGATTGAAATTGAAGCTGTTTTTTTAGGAACAGGAACTTCACAGGGCGTTCCGGTTATTGCATGTAACTGCCCCGTATGCAGTTCGGCTGATGAAAAAGACAAGCGGCTGAGATCATCCGTACTGTTAAAAATAAACGGCCAAAATTTTGTTATTGATGCCGGCCCCGATTTCAGGCAGCAAATGCTGCGGGCAAAAGTAAAATCACTTCGTGCCATTTTAATTACGCACGAGCATGCCGACCATATTTTAGGACTGGATGATATCCGTTCATTTAACTGGTTTCAGAAACAGGCTACCGATATTTATGCCGAAGAACGTGTTCAGAAATCGATACAGCGAATTTTCGACTATGTATTTGCCGAATTCAGATATCCCGGAATACCTAAAATGGAACTGCATAATATAAACGGACAGCCGTTTAAGATTGATAATATTGAGTTTACTCCCATCAGGTGTTTTCATCATAAACTTCCGGTTTACGGCTTCAGAACCGGTGATTTTGCATACGTTACCGATACAAATTTTATTCCTGATGAAGAGTTGAAAAAATTAACAAATCTTGATATTCTTGTAATCAATGCACTCAGAAAAGAAAGGCACATTTCTCATTTTAATCTGAAAGAGGCATTGGAGGTTATCGGTAAGTTAAAACCGAAAAAGGCGTATCTCACACATTTGAGTCATGCATTTGATACCCATGAAAACATACAGAAAGAACTGCCCGAAAATGTATTTGTGGCTTATGACGGATTAACCGTCACAAGCCACAAATAATACGAATTGTATTTACAATCGGTATAACTTATGACAACATGCTCAGTAAAATCCCTGCAGCTACTGCCGAACCTATAACTCCGGCAACATTAGGTGCCATTGCATGCATAAGCAGGTGATTCGTTTTGTCAGCTTTTAATCCCTGCTCTTGTGAAACCCTTGCTGCAGCAGGAACTGCCGAGACACCGGCGGAGCCTATCAAAGGATTTATTTTATCTCCTTCTTTCAGGAAAATATTCATAATCTTGGCAAACAATACCCCGCAAGCTGTTGCAACAACAAAAGAGAAAGCTCCCAATCCGAATATTTTCATTGAATCCAGGGTTAAAAACCTGTCAGCCTGAGTTGATGCCCCAACTGTCAATCCTAATAATATAGTAATTGAATTGATTAATGCAAACCTTGCTGTTTCGGCTAAACGTTCGGTAACGGTTGATTCTTTCAATAAGTTGCCCAAAAACAACATACCCAATAACGGCAATGCACTTGGTGCAATAAAGGCAGTCAGTATCAATCCAATAATCGGGAAAGCTATTTTTTCGGTTTTGGAAACAGGCCTTGGAGGTTTCATGCGTATAACTCTCTCTTTTTTAGTTGTCAGCAAACGCATTACCGGTGGCTGAATAAGCGGAACCAGAGCCATATATGAATAGGCTGCAACGGCAATTGTACCAATCAGTTCAGGTGCCAGTTTGGATGTCAAAAATATAGCGGTTGGGCCGTCTGCTCCGCCTATAATACCGATAGCACCTGCCTGTTCGGGTGTAAAACCCAATACATAAGCTCCGATAAAAGTAAAGAATATTCCCATTTGTGCAGCTGCTCCCAATATCATTAATTTGGGATTCGATATCAGTGATGAAAAATCAGTCATGGCACCAATTCCCAGGAATACCAATGGCGGATACCAGCCATTGATAACCCCGCCATAAAGAAAGTTTAAAACAGATCCTTCTTCATAAATACCAATGCCTTCACCAATGGAAAAGGGAATATTTCCAACGATCATACCAAAACCTATAGGAATCAAAAGCAATGGTTCCCATCCCTTTTTTACTGCCAGAATAATAAAAATTATTCCGACAATAATCATTGCTAAGTATTTAAACTGAAAATTGGCAAAGCCCGTATTATACCAAAACTTGTTAATTCCTTCTAAAAAAGCATTTTGTTCAGCTATTCCCTGTCCAAATATGTTCAGTGGAGAAAAAATGATTATTGCAATGAATAAAATGCTTATATATTTTATTTTTTTACACATAATTTATTCTGTTTCAAATAGCACTTCATCTTGTAAAACTGAGCTTCCGACAGGAACATTTACCTTAATAATTTTTCCGGAACGTTCTGCAAGAATATTATTTTCCATTTTCATCGACTCCATTATAAGCAATATATCGCCATCTTTAAAAGTATCGCCTTCAGCAACATTTATTTTTAAGATTTTTCCGGGCAAAGGAGATTTTATTGTTTTAGCACTTGGCCTCCTGTTTTCCGATACAGGCTGCAAGTTTTGCTTTGCACGATCATCACCCTGTTTTGTCTGAACATCTTTCCGAACTAAAATAACCGGTGTTTTGGTAGATTTTACTTCTTCGTGTATATGAACCGAATAAGGAGTTCCGTTGACTTCGATATCCGCAATACCACTTTCAATTTTTTTAACTCTTACTGCGAAATTATCCCCATCGATAGTGAAATTAAATTTTTTCATTTTTATCGAATTAAATTAGTTAAACCATAAATTTTTGAACTCCATGGAGAGTATCTTCTTTCAATACGCTTTATTGTGATTATATTACTTTCCTCATCATGTGCATCACTCAAAAAGAGATGTAATGCCATAGAAATTGCTGCAACTTCATGGCCGGTAAGTTCCGCTTTGCGTGCAGCTTCAACTTTTGACATGAGAATACTTTTTTTCTTTTTAATATTAAATATTCCCCTGCTAAGTTTTCCTGTTATTTTAAAAGCAAAAACCAAAATAACCAATGCAAAAAAAACAACCATTACACCTATCAGTGAATATAATAGGACCTGTTCTAACTGACTGACACTTACTAATATCATATTCTTTAATTTTAAAGCGGTATGTTGGTATGTTTTTTAAGCGGATTCGTAAGTTTTTTGGTCTGTAAAGATTGAAATGCCCTTATCACTCTGAAACGGGTATTTCTTGGCTCTATAACGTCATCAATATAGCCGTATGATGCCGCCTGATACGGATTTGCAAATTTCTCTTCGTAATCACTGATTTTTTCGGCTGTAAATTTTTCTTTCTCTTCAGGATCGGTTATGGAAGATATTGTGCGTCCTTCAAGCACTTCAATTGCACCTGAAGCTCCCATTACCGCAATTTCAGCTGTTGGCCATGCATAATTGAAATCGCCCCTGAGCTGTTTGCTGCTCATAACATCATGTGCTCCTCCGTATGATTTGCGAATGGTAACCGTAACCTTTGGAACTGTGGCTTCACCGTATGCAAACAACAATTTGGCACCATGCGTAATAATACCTGCATATTCCTGCCCGGAACCGGGTAAAAATCCCGGCACATCCACCAATGTTAAAATTGGAATATTGAATGCATCACAAAAACGAACAAATCTGGCTGCTTTGCGGGAAGCATCACAATCTAACACTCCTGCTAAAAAATTAGGCTGATTGGCAACAATACCTGTTGATATTCCGTTGAAACGGGCAAAACCGACAATTATATTTCGTGCATAATTGCGATGAACTTCAAAAAATTCGGCATTGTCGGAAATGGCATGAATAATATCCTTCATGTCGTAAGGATGGTTTGGATTATCAGGTACAATTTCATTTAAATTGTCATCCAAACGATCAATAGGGTCATTTAAACTTGCATATGGTGCTTCTTCAAGGTTATTTTGAGGCAGAAACGACAATAATTTACGAATCATTAACAAGCCTACTTCCTCACTTTCCACCTTAAAATGTGAAACACCGGATTTGCCGGCATGAACATCGGCTCCTCCCAGGTCGGCAGTTGAAATATCTTCTCCTGTAACTGATTTTACTACTTTTGGACCTGTTACAAACATGTATGAAGTATCTTCAGTCATCATAATGAAATCGGTAAGAGCAGGAGAATAGACTGCTCCGCCTGCACACGGGCCGAATATGGCGGAAATTTGAGGTACAACTCCGGATGCAAGTATATTTCGCTGAAAAATTTCAGCATAACCGGCAAGTGAGGTAACCCCTTCCTGAATTCGCGCACCACCGGAGTCATTAATACCTATTATGGGGCATCCGATTTTCATTGCCATATCCATAACCTTGCAAATTTTTATTGCCATGGTTTCTGATAATGAGCCACCAAAAACAGTAAAATCCTGTGCAAAAACACAAACTGTTCGTCCGTCAATAGTTCCATGTCCGGTAATTACACCATCACCAAGAAATTTTTTCTTTTCCAGGCCAAAATCATTGCAACGGTGTGTTACAAACATATCCAGCTCTTCAAAACTGCCTTCGTCCAACAGCATATCAATACGTTCGCGTGCAGTAAACTTTCCTTTTTCGTGCTGTTTTTCAATTCTTTTTAAACCTCCTCCAAGTTTTGCTTCAGCACGTAAGTCAATTAACTTGCTTATTTTATCCTGAGTACTCATTATAAGTTAAATTTTAAAAAAATTATTTACTGCAAATTTCAGTCAGTACACCAAAAGTTGATTTTGGATGCAAAAATCCAATATTCAGCCCTTCGGCACCTTTTCTTGATGTTTTGTCAATAAGCCGTATTCCCTGCTCTTCAAGTTTTTTAAGCGATTCATCGGTATTTTCCACTGAATATGCAATATGGTGGATTCCGGGGCCTCTTTTTTCAATAAATTTGCCAATAGGCCCTTCGGGGTCAGTCGATTCAAGAAGTTCAATTTTAGTTTGCCCCACCTGAAAAAAGGCGGTTTTAACCTTTTGATCAGCCACTTCCTCAACTGCATAACATTCTTTACCCAGCATTTTTTCATAAAAAGGAATAGCTTCGTCAAGGCTGTTAACAGCTATTCCTATATGTTCTATATGTGATATGTTCATTATTATGTTTTTAATAATTATTCCTTGTTTCCAACAAAATAAAAATGAGAGCCAAATCTCTCAAATGCAGCTTTATCAAGTTCTTCTCTGTGGTCAGGATGTGCTACCGAGGTAATCAGTTTGGCACGGTCCTGCAAAGTTCTTCCATAAAGATTGACGGCTCCGAATTCGGTAACCAGCCAGTGTATATTTGCGCGTGTGCTTACAACTCCTGCGCCGGGTGTAAGTATAGGTGCAATTTTACTTATTCCTTTATTTGTAACTGAAGGCATTGCAATAATTGGTTTTCCTCCTTTACTGTGTGATGCACCACGTAAAAAGTCAATTTGTCCGCCAACTCCGGAATAAAACTTTGTACCCAGTGAATCTGCACAAACCTGTCCTGTAATATCAACCTGAAGTGCTGAATTTACCGCGGTAACCTTAGGATTTTGTGCAATTATGCTGACCCGGTTTGTATATCCTACATCAAGCATTAAAACGCCGGGATTATCACCAATGAAATCATACAATTTTTTTGACCCCATTAAAAAAGTGGCAACCATTTTGCCTTTGTCAATATTTTTCATTTTGCCGTTTACCACTCCATTTTCAACTAGTGGCAAAATTCCGTCGGCAAACATTTCGGAATGCACACCTAAGTTTTTATGATTTCCAAGCATTGAAAGAACAGCATTTGGAATTGCACCAATTCCCATCTGAAGGGTTGCACCGTCTTCAACTAATTCGGCAACATAATGTGCAATTTTTTTATCGGTTTCAGTAATCGGGCCGGGTTCGGCAGTTATTAGTTCACTGTCATCTTCAACAAAAATGTCAATATCATTGATGTGAATCATTGCATCACCAAAAGCGCGCGGCACATTCGGATTAACGATTGCAATAACGGTTTCGGCGTTTTCAACAGCCGCCAGAGTGGAATCAACCGATGTTCCAAGTGATACATAACCGTATTTATCAGGCACAGAAACCTGAATCATTGCAACATTTACCTTTAGATAACCTTCTCTTATCAGCCGCTGTGTTTCCTGCAGAAATACCGGAATATAATCGGCATAACCTGCCTGAGTCTGTTTTCTTACATTGTGACCTACAAAAAAGGATTCCAGCTGAAAAATTCCTTCAAACTCAGGATTTGTGTAAGGAGCAGGCCCTTCTGTATGAATGTGCTGAATTCTGACATTTGTAAACTCTTTGTTTCTTCCCCTGTCACACATTGCATTAATAAGCAGGTGAGGGGTTACTGCAACACTGTGCAGATGAACACGATCATTTGATTTAATTACCTTAACAGCTTCGCTTGCACTTACGAATTTAATGTTTTTACTCATATTTATAAAATTGTTAAAATTCAATGGAATTTGTTGAAATTCAGAAGAATATCAAATATTATGTTTTCATGATTTTTGTAAAATTCGTATAAATGAATTTGACTACAAATATATAAAATCTATGGCGCTTTCAAGATTATCCAAATCAATAAGGCTGTTCAAAAGGTTTTGTAAAGAATTTGTTAAAATGAACAGAATTAGTCGTTTTTACAACTTTTAATACCCTGTTTTGCTGAAATTTTTAAGCAAAAAGCTTCTTAAACTTATAGTTCTGTAAAAGTTAAAACATCCCTTTTATTAAACATATTAAGTTTAAATAAGCAATCAGAAAAAATTGTTTAATGATTATTTAACAGCTTGTTGTTTTTAGGGTATGTTTTTGGAATAGAAATTTTAAAAGTTGTTCCCGATTCTTTGTCACTAATGAAGGTAACTCTTCCTTTCAGATATTTTTCTCCAAACAGTTTCATGCTGTATGTGCCAAGTCCCCGTCCTTTCCCTTTGGTTGAAAAAGAACGCTTGAAAATTTGAATCTGAACATCCCGTTCCATCCAGTTGTCGTTATGTACGAAAAAAACAACCGAATCATTTATTTCATTAACGGAAATTGTAACAATACCTCCGGGCGATGAAGCTTCCAGTGCATTTTTTATCATATTGCCCAAAATGCGTCTGAGAAGAGCAGAGTCGGTAAAAATCTGAATATCATTATTTTCTCCTGAAACATCAATGGTTTTATCTCCCATTGATGCATGTTGCCGGAAAAGTGAAAGCAGATCGTCCAGAACTGTTTTTGTGCTGATATAATCAAAAAACGGTTCCAAATCACCTTCTTCAGCAGCTGTCAGCTGACGCTGCAACTCAATTTCATCCACCATATTGTCAGCTGCCCGTTTTATTGTGTTTGCTATTTTAACCATATCTTCCCGGTCTGTTGTCTTTTGTAAAATTGCCGACAAGCCGGAAATTCCTCCTGCACTGTTAAGAATATCATGAAAAAAGATTCTCTCAAGAGAATCTTTTCTTTTTTCATGACTTATATCGTGAATGGCAAAAATGGTATATGAATTATTGTTGTCTGTATAAGGAGTAGCAATAACTTTCAAATCTAATGCTTCATTTTTACAGGTAATTATTCTGCATTCCCTTTCTGATTGTTCTCCCATTTGCGACTCCAATATAGCACGAACAGCACCGCAGGCCCTGCAAAATTCAGAAGTGCCACAACCGGCTTCCATTATTTTTGAATGAATACAATTTATGGCTTCACCGGGTCGTTTCCCAAGAACCTTCTCATTGTTTGTAAGGTTTAAAAAATTTAGAAATAAATTATTGGCAAAAACAATCTGCCTCTCCCGGTTTAAAATAACCAGCATTGTGGAAACAGCATTTGCAATTAAATTAAGAACGTCATGATTTCTAAATTTATATGCATCCTTTTTTATCAGGAAATTATCAACCCGTGCTGGTGGTGCAAACTTCGTTTCAAGTTTTTTCCCCATTCAAAATTAATTTATGCCTGGCTTAATTGTTTAACATTTGCAAAAATAAGTGTTAAAAAGAATATAAGAATAAAATCCCATTGATGTGAGGCCTTATTTAATATAAAAGTTTAATTATTTAAAACAAGATTTTTGCTTTTAAGCTAAATAGTTTTTATTTCATTAACCAGCTTTTGAATTGAAGTTTTGGCATCACCAAACAACATTCTTGTTTTCTCATTAAAGAACAGTTCATTTTCAATTCCGGCATATCCTTTCCCCATACCACGCTTCATAATAATTATGTTTTTTGCAAGATGTGCATCAATAATCGGCATTCCGTAAATAGGGCTTCCCGGATCGTTGTATGCAGCCGGATTAACAACATCATTTGCACCCACAACAATGGCAACATCAACATTTGGCATGTCAGGATTAATATTATCCATTTCTATCAGCTTTTCATAAGGCACATCGGCTTCTGCAAGCAGCACGTTCATATGTCCGGGCATTCTTCCTGCAACCGGATGAATTGCGTATCTCACATTAACGCCTTTACTTTCCAGCAAATCATCCAGTTCTGATGCAATATGCTGAGCCTGAGCAACTGCCAGGCCGTAACCGGGGATTATAACAACTTTTTGGGAATAGCTGAGCAAAACGGCTGCATCGCTGAGTGTTATCTCCTTAATGGTTCCCTGTGCACCTGATGAAACAGAGCTGCTGCTTCCGCCAAACGAACCTATAATTACATTGAAAAATGAACGGTTCATCGCTTTGCACATCAGAATAGTAAGAATCATTCCGGCAGCACCAACAAAAATACCGCCCAAAATCATTGCCTGATTGCTGTAGATGAAACCGGCCATTGTTGCCGCTATACCTGTCAGTGAGTTTAAAAAAGAGATAACCACCGGCATATCCGCACCGCCAATCGGCATTACGAACATCACACCATAAATCAGCGATAATGCTAAAAGTGTGTAAATTATCCAAACCTGTTCAGCCGGAGATGTTGGCGATGCCGTAACATATGCACCCAGTGCAATGGTAACAACCAATAAAAACAGGTTTACATATGTCATGTAGGGTTTCATAAAATCACCCACCTTACCGTCAAGTTTTCCGTAGGCAATCATACTTCCGCTGAATGCCACCGCACCTATTATCAATCCAAGAACTGTTACCAGAATTGAGCTGATATCGCCCGCAACCGCATTCGGGTATTCAAGTACGGCCACCAGTGCAGATGCAGCACCGCCGGTTGCATTGTAAAATGAAACCAGCTGGGGCATTGCCGTCATTTTTACTTTCAGGGCAACCGACCATCCAATTGCGGCTCCCACACCTATTGCAGCCAGAATAATCCAGATATTTGCAATGGAAATTCCCTGGCCGTCAGCATTTTTGTGAAGTAAAATTGTTGAAACCATTGCAAGTGCCATTCCTCCAAATGCCCAAAGATTGCCGCTACGGGCTGTTCTGGGATGTGAAAGCATTTTAAGGCCTAAAACAAACAGCAAAGCTGCAATAAGATAACTCAGTTCAAGCAGGGAATCTCCTGCGGTAAATTCTTTTCCGTTTAAAAGTCCTAATACTTTATTCATGATTTCCTGCTATTTTTCTTTTTAAACATTTCGAGCATTCTGTCAGTAACTACAAAACCACCCACAACATTAAGAGTACCGAATACAAGAGCCAATATTCCCAGCACCAGTTCTAATGAAAAGGCCGAAAGATTGGCGTGGCCTACCAGAATAATACCGCCAATTATAATTACACCGCTGATTGCATTAGCTCCCGACATCAGAGGGGTGTGAAGCACTGAAGGAACATTGGAAATAACTTCAATACCCAGAAAAATGGATAAGGCAATTACAAAAACCGCCTCTTTATGCTCGTAAAAATAGAATAGTATCTGTTCCATACCGGTTAATTATTTTTTATTATCAAATACTGATTTTACACGTTCGTTATAAAGTTCGCCATTGTGTGTAATACATGTACCTTTAACTATTTCATCATCAAAATTGAGATTGAGATTACCGTTTTCGTCAATTATCAACTCAAGAAAGTTAAATACGTTTTTACCAAACATACGGCTGGCATCAAGGGGTGTCTGCGAAGGATAATCAGACTTGCCGATGATAACTTTATCTTCAAAAACAACTGTTTCACCATCTTTTGTAAGTTCACAGTTTCCGCCTGTGGAAGAAGCCAGATCAACAATAACTGAACCTTTCTTCATCTTTTTAACAGTTTCGGCGGTAATCAAAACCGGTGCCTTACGCCCGGGAATTTGGGCAGTGCAGATAATTACATCAGATTTGACTGCCTGATTGTTAATTGCCTCCTGCTGTTTTTGTTTATACTCTTCTGTCTGTTCAACCGCATAACCGCCGGCAGCTTTGTCTTCGGTGGCACCTGCAACTTCCACAAATTTTCCGCCCAGACTCTGAACCTCCTCTTTAACGGCCGACCTTACATCAAAAACATAAACCTGTGCCCCAAGCTTGCGTGCAGTTGCCACAGCCTGAAGTCCGGCAACTCCTGCTCCCAGAATCAGAACGTTTGC
>CAZXTX010000091.1:0-5348 GCA_964643695.1 uncultured Mariniphaga sp.
CTTTACTATCGGCCATCGAAAAGATAAGTAAAGAGTATGATGTCTATTTTACTTTCGATGTAACTCTGGTATCAGATGTTCTTGTAGAATACGAAAATGAAGTTTATTCAACTGCAAGGGAAGCAATTTCCACAATTTTGAAAAGTTCTAACATCAAGTACAAATTCTATGATCAGCGATTCGTGATTTTGTACAAAAAGGATGCTGAGGGAATGGAATCATTAAAAATTATGTCGAAGCATCTTGATAATTTAATTAAAGAAGAAAAAAAATCTGATGAATCAGCTTCCAATCGTGAAGTTATTGAATTGTCACGTTTATCAAATCGTTTTGCAAAAGAGTCCATTCAGCAGCAGGATTTTTCAGTTAATGGGATGGTAACCGATCAAAACGGACAGCCATTACCCGGAGTTACGATACTTGTTAAAGGTACCACAACCGGAACTGTAACTGATATTAACGGAAATTTCTCTTTTAATGTTCCTGCCGGAGCTGAAATTTTGCAGTTCTCATTTGTGGGTATGCGCACAGAGGAAATACCAATTGCCGGAAAAACAACTTTTAATGTGGTGATGGAGGAAGAAACTATTGGTATTGAAGAAGTAGTAGCTGTTGGATATGGTACTCAGAAAAAAGCCAATCTAACAGGCGCTGTTACATCAGTAACGAGCGAAGTATTTGATTCCCGTCCAGTGGCGCAGGTGGGACAAGCATTGCAGGGAGCAGTGCCCGGGTTATACCTTAGTGTCAATAACCTTGGTGGTTCTTTAGGAAACCGGATGGACATCAATATCAGAGGAACCACTACTATCGGAGCCGGTTCTACAGGCGCGCCTCTTGTTTTGATAGATGGGATCCCCGGAGATATGGATGCATTAAATCCGGCTGATATTGATAATATCTCTGTGCTGAAAGATGCTGCTTCATCCGCCATATATGGTTCACGCGCACCTTTCGGCGTCATACTCGTTACCACTAAAAGAGGAAAAGAAGGCAAACCTGTGGTATCCTACAACAGCAGCTTCCGCTGGGCAAGCCCGATCAATCTTCCAGACTTGATGGATTCATATACTTTCGCACTGTATTTTAATGACGCAGCCAGAAACGATGGTTCCTTAGCCATTTTCAACGACGAAACCATCGGACGCATCATAGCTTATCAGAAAGGAGAAATTACCACAGAAACCATTGCCAATACCGCTACCGGAATGTGGCAGGAACATCAATATGCCAACGCCAATAATAATTTTGTCAAAAATCATTTTAAAAATAATGCCTTGACTCATGACCATAGTTTGAATATCGGCGGAGGAACAGATGCATTCAATTATTATATATCTGGTGCCTACATGGAGCAGGAAGGAAATCTGCGTTTCGGTGACGACAAACTCGAACGTATCAATGTAAATGGCACTCTTTCGGCTAAAATCAACAAATATATCAAGTTAGGACTCAATTCACGGTTCATTCGTGAGGAATTAGATCGTCCACGTTATGTTGACGATGGTGGAGTCTTTTTTCACAACATTGCCAGAATGTGGCCTACCACACCCTTTAAAGATCCCAACGGTAATTACCTGCGGCTCTCCTATATTAATCATATTAAGGACGGAGGACGCCATAACAGACGGCAAGATGTTACATACTTACAAGGAACTATTGAAATCGAACCCCTGCAAAACTGGAAAATATATGGAAATGTGGGATTGCGTACCCAATCCTTTTTTTACAGGGAAAATCTGGGGAGAATATTTCAATACAACGTAGCAGGTGATCCGCTTCCCTATGCAAGTGATGGCTTCACGGCTGGAGCAACTTATGCCAGTCAATGGGCGCAACAGAGGAATATGGTTACAACCAACCTTTATTCCGATTATATATTTGATCTTGGAAAAAATCATTTCAAAGGGTTGATTGGTTTCAATTCGGAAACCTTAACCGAAACGGAATTATCAGCCAAGCGCAACGATGTGATTTCCGATTTAAGCCCTTGGATCGATGCGGCAACAGGGCAAGACTATACAAGCGGATGGATGCAGGATTGGGCGGTTGCCGGTTTTTTCGGAAGGATCAATTACGATTACGACAACCGTTACCTCATAGAAGCCAACCTGCGTTATGACGGTTCATCTCGTTTTATCGGAGACAAACGTTGGAACTGGTTTCCGTCTTTTTCTTTAGGATGGAACATCGCACGTGAATCATTCTGGGAGCCTTTCACCGAATATGTCAGCACCTTCAAACCGCGCGTTTCTTGGGGTAAACTTGGGAATCAAAACACCAGCGATTTCTATCCGTTTTATCAGAGCCAACCTATGGGAATAAAAAACGGAGACTGGCTGATTGGTGGTGAACTACCAAATACGGCAACTGCTCCTCTTATGGTCAGCAGCATGATGTCCTGGGAAACTGTTAACAGCCTCAACTTCGGCTTGGATATCAACACATTAAAAAACCGGCTGAGCATCGTCGCCGAATGGTACGAACGTAATACCGAAGACATGATTGGACCACCGGAAGAAACATCTACCGTGGTGGGTATCGCTTCAGGCAGCCTCCCACGAATTAACAACGCTTCGTTAAGAGTGCGGGGTTGGGAATTAACTGTTGACTGGAAAAACAACATCAAGAATGTCAACTATAATATTTCATTCAATGTAGCCGACAGATATTACAGTAAAATTACAAAGTATCCCAATGTTTCCAAATCACTGACTACGTATTATGTCGGGATGGATTTCGGCGAAATTTGGGGGTATGAAACCGAAGGCATCGCAAAAACTGACGAAGAAATGCAAAACTGGTTGAGCCATACCGATCAGTCCCTTCTAGGAAGCCGTTGGGGTGCCGGTGATGTGATGTATAGGGATATCAGTGGCAATGGTAAAATTAATACCGGCGCTAATACCAAAGACGACCCGGGTTCACGCAAAGTCATCGGGAACAACACAAGCCGTTACCAGTTTGGCTGCCTGCTTGCAGCCGATTGGAAAGGGTTTGATTTCAGCATGTTTTTACAGGGTACAGCCAAACGTGATATCTGGTTGGACGATAATTACTTCTGGGGAATGCACAGTTCGGGAATGTGGCAATCTGTTGGATATAAGGAACACATAGACTTTTTCAGACCCGAAGGCCATGAATTGGGCGCTAACCTGAATGGATACTTTCCCAAACCGTATTTTGCTAACGGAGCGAAAAATAAACATGTCCAATCTAGGTATTTGCAAAACGCTGCCTACATCCGTCTGAAAAACCTTCAGTTGGGTTATACTTTGCCGACACGTGTGACGCAACAGGTCTATATTTCAAAACTCAGGGTATTTTTCTCTGGTGAAAATCTTTGGACAGCGTCTCCCATTTTTGGCACTTTCGACCCAGAAGCCTTTAATGGCCCTTATGGTAGCGGGAAAATATATCCGCTATCTCGTATCATATCCTGCGGAATTAATGTAACGCTTTAAAAATGACCATCATGAAATATTTTTTAATTAATTCTTTCATCATCATATTGCTCCTGTGTTCGTGTAACGATTTTTTAGACCGCGAACCTATATCCGAAGTAACTCCAGAAGTTTATCTCACCTCAGAGGAAGAACTTGCCACCTACAGTGCAGCCAAATATAGCCTCTTCCCTGCCCATTCAGGTTGGAACATCGGTAATTTCCTGATAGACAACAACAGTGATAATCAGGCTAGTTCTGCCGAAAACAATAATTTTGTTCCTGGTGAAACACGGGTACCTGCAAGTAGTGGCGCCTGGAATTTCACACAAATCAGGGATTGTAATTACTTCATCAACAGAGCAACTAAAAATTACAGCAAGGGTGAGATTTCTGGCTCTGACGAAAATGTTCGTCATTATATCGGAGAAATGTACTTTTTCCGTGCGTACCTTTATTTTTCGAAATTGATGAGCGTGGGCGATTTTCCGATCATCAAACGTGTATTAACCGATAATTACGATGAATTAACCGAAGCCAACAAACGAAGACCACGCAATGAAGTAGCGCGCTTCATCCTAGCTGATTTAGATTCAGCAATTCTTTTGATGCGTCCGACACCCCCTGCTGCCAACCGTTTGACAAAAAACGTAGGATTATTGTTTAAATCACGAGTGGCGCTTTACGAAGGTACTTGGTTAAAATATCATGCTGGTACCTCCCGTGTGCCTAAAGGGCCGGGATGGCCCGGTGCCAACGCCAGTTATCTAAATGATTTCAACATTGATTTGAAACAGGAAATCGCTTTTTTCCTCGGTGAAGCGAAAACAGCCGCCTCTGCCATAGCCGATGCTATTCCGTTGGGAGACTACGAAACAATGTTCAACAGTGTGGATTTATCTTCCATGAATGAGGTGCTGCTGTGGAAAAAATATGATCTATCTCTTAATAGACGACATTATCTACAAGCCTACTTGCAGTGGGTTGCTCCTGATCTGTCGACTTCTGGTAATAACACAGGATATACCCGCTCATTGGTGGAGAGTTTCCTGATGAACAACGGATTACCTATTTATCACGCCGAATCGGGTTATCAGGGCGATGAAACATTGGCAAGAGTGGTAGCCAATCGCGATAACCGGCTACGAAAATCTATCAGCATTCCGGGAGATCCAATCAATCCCCTGCTGAGTTTTATTAAACCGGGGATCATAATAATAGAAGAAAACAGATCCACCACAGGGTATGTCATACGAAAAGGATTAGATATAACTACTGTTTATAATTCACAAGATCCATGCATTACGGCATGTGTCATATTCAGGGCGGCAGAAGCATATTTGAATTACATAGAAGCCGATTATGTACTCAATCAATCGTTAGACACCAAAAGCCAAACTTATTGGAGGTCATTACGGCAACGTGCAGGCGTGGATGAAGATTTTCAAAAAACCATCACAGCCACCGATCTTTCCAAAGAAAACGATTTGGCTGTTTTTTCAGGCGATCAAATGATTGACCCAACTTTGTACAACATCCGGAGGGAACGCAGATGTGAGTTTATTGCAGAAGGCATGCGTAAAAACGATTTGTATAGGTGGCGTTCATTAGACTTGATGAAAAACTATATCGTTGAAGGTTTTAATCTCTGGGACGAAAATTACCAACTCTACGGAAACGAATTAAAGCCGCAAGGTGAAACGGGAGTAACAAATCCGAACGTTTCAGCGAAAACTAATAAATACCTTTGTCCTTACCGGATTCGCGAAAACAATAAGGCATTCAACGGTTATACCTTCATGAAAGCTCATTATTACGATCCCATCGGATATAACGATTTCCGATTGAGTACGCCTGTAAAGGGTGATGTTGCTTCCACTTCGGTAATTTATCAAAATCCGGGTT
>CAZXTX010000091.1:5358-10490 GCA_964643695.1 uncultured Mariniphaga sp.
CTCATGGCGAATTAATGAAAGTTCCTTCAATGGATCAAAATCCGGGTTGGGATATTGAAGTAGGTTCAACCGCTAAGGAATAATCAGTTCGGGCAAAGACAATGCGTGCTACGTCTCTACATGATCCGGCCGGATTTTATTAATGTGCATTTTTAAAAAAATTTATTCATGAAATATACCATATATAGACAGTTATCATTTTTGAGTATATTGATTTTTTTCATTTACAATTATTCACTTTCGGCAAACGAACCTGCTTACCGCATTTTATCATTTGTCGATGGAGTCAAGCAACCAGAACTGTCGCTCAACGGCACCTGGCAGTTCCGTTATACGCCATCCACCAAGTGGGAAATGGTGCAGGTTCCCGGCCAATTAACCATGCAGGGATATGCTATTGAGCACGATAGACCATACACATATCTAAAAACCTTCACCATTCCTAAAGACTATGCAGGCAAGCGAACTATTCTCCGTTTCGATGGTGTATATAGTCATGCGCGCCTCATAGTCAACGGAAAATTCGTACGCGAACATCATGGAGGTTTCACACGTTGGGAAACAGATGTTACCGATTTTGTAAAAGCCGGAAAAAAGAATGAAATTATGGTAGAAATTACTGACCGATTTGACGAAATTTCATTTGCATCGGGTTATGCATCTCATCCTGTGGGTGGTATCCTTCGCGATGTAACCCTATTTGTGGTTCCGCAAACGCATATTTTCGATTTTTATTTGGAGACACTGATGGATAGCCTGTATCGGGATGCCCACTTAAAAATCAGTTACTCGGCGATAAACGATGGTAATGATACCGAAATCGTTTATTCACTTTTTGACAACGCCGGTGTAAAAGTAAGTAACACATCCACTGTTATGCAAGGCATTGGTTCTGTGGATATTATTGATGTAAAGAACCCTTTGAAGTGGGATGCCGAACATCCGAATCTTTATACATTGGATGTTTCGTTGTTAAAGAATGGTAAAAAGATCAGTCAATTCAACTGTAAAGTAGGGTTTCGTGAAGTTAAAATCGTTGGTGATCGATTACTGGTAAACGATCGACCGGTAAAACTACGTGGCATAAACCGCCACGATACCCATCCTGTGCTGGGACGCGTTTCCACCGCCGACATGGATAGTCTGGATGCCTTGTTAATCAAAGAAGCCAACATGAATTATGTTCGAACGTCTCATTATCCGCCTACCGAAAGATTTGTAGAATATTGCGACCATTACGGTATCTACGTGGAGTGTGAAACAGCAGTTAGTTTTGTGGGTACTAACCGCCAGAAATATTATGCACCCGGTGATACGCAAAATGATACGGCATTTACTGACCGTTATATGACGCAACTCCACGAAATGGTAAAAACTTTCCGTTCGCATCCATCCGTCCTGTTGTGGTCAATCGGAAATGAGAACATCTATGGCTCAAATTTTCAGAAAAGTAGGGATTGGATAAAAAATACGGACTCACGCCCTGTCGTTTTTAGTTACCCCGGCACCCAAAAGGAAGGGAACAAAGTGTACGATATTGTCACCTGTCATTATCCTGATGTAGATGGAAATGCGACAGCCTTCGATTTAACAACCGTCCGTTTTCAGTGGTATGGTATCCCTGCGCTATTCAATGAGTGGGCGCACTTGCCTTCCAATGAATTCCATACTTTGCAGGTAGATCCGAACATCCGCGAATTTTGGGGTCAATCCATTGATATGATGTGGAGCAATCTTTTTGAATCACCTGGAGGCTTGGGTGGTGCCATTTGGAATTATTCTGATGAAATATTTATGTTACCTGTGCCGAAGGTTGGCGTTCCATGGTGGAAAGAGTCTTCCAGAATTGTTAGGCCGGAAGGAGTACCCTATGGAAACTGTGTCGGTGCCGGTGAGCGAGGTATCGTAGACATCTGGCGGCGTAAGAAACCGGAATTTTGGTCTACAAAAAAAGCATATTCGCCTGTTCGATTGTTGCAGGAGGAAGTGAAAGACTTTATGCCAGGTCAACGAATCATTTTGTCTGTGTACAATCGTTTCGATCATACCTATCTCGACGAGATCAAAGCATTCGTTGTTTACAAAGGTGTTCGCAAAGAAATCAAACTGCCAACGTTGGAACCACACCGCAAAGGTATGTTGGAAATTCCAGGCGACTATTGGGAAACCGGTGAAAAACTGACAATGGAATTCCTGACTGACAACAACGATTTAATTGATGCGTATCATATTGTAATTGGACAAGAAAAGATTCAACTTCCCCGTCCAATCTATCAGGGTGAAATAAACATCGAAGAAACCGACGCTTACTTAATTGTCAAAGGGAATGGTTTTGAAATCCCTTTCTGCAAAGAAACGGGTCTCATTTGCAATGCCAAGACAGGCAATCAGGTGCTGATTGAAAAAGGACCTTTCTTGAATATGGATGTGAAACTGGGCCCCGAAGTCTATAATAATAGCGTAAGGAGATATCTGTCATCAGATACCGATTGGAAGAAAACGGATTTTTCATATCAGCAAAAAAACGATCATGTATGGGTAACCATTGCTGGGACATATGGAAATGTACACATTGAGATACAGGTTGATATTACTCCTGAAGGGAAATTGACGTTTAAATATGTTACCAGCGGCGAACCGAACGGCTATCTGCGCGAATCCGGCTTAAAATTTTATCTTGCTGATGCTATTGAACATCTTCAATGGAAACGTAAAGGTTACTGGAACTATTATCCATCGAATGAATTTGCAGGAAATGAAGGTGAGGTTCCTTTCTACACTAACGGACAGGCACTGTATGGAAAAAAACCAATACAATCTTGGCATTTCGATACTCACAGCTATTTTTACTGGGGGGATGCAGGCGCTGGAAGCTCCAAACCACTCACACAAGTGGCTAAAGGGATGAAGGAAAATCTGTATGCTTATACTTTATCCACTAAAGACAAACACGGCTTCGCAGTGGTATCGATCGATGCTTCCATAGCCTGTCGTACCGATAGATTAACGGATGAACAATTGGTGATGTATGCCAACAACCGTTGGGATTATCCCGAAATACGCTGGAATAATTATTCTAAAAATATTGAAAATACACCATGTTACGGAAGGATTATAATTATTTTATTGTAATATTTACATTGTGTCCGGTAAAAAATAAGCTGCTAAAATAAAATGACTTATTCACCAAACCCTAATTAAAAATGAATCAAATCATCCGTTTTATAATCATAATCTTGACAATTTATTTGTGTATCGCTTGCCAGGAACCATTAAACACAAAATGTGACATTATTCCTACACCACAACAAGTCATCTTTGCGCGGGGATTTTTTGAAATTGATGCCAAGACAAAAATAATATATATCGACCCTGTTATGAAACCCGAAGCAGTCAAGTTTCAGAAATGCCTCAAATATATTACAAGGAAAGAAATTCCTGTAATCAATTCAGATGTAACAGGAAAAAATGTCATAGTTTTGGAAAATACAGGAAGGATGGATGATGAAGTATACGAACTAAATGTCGAAACAAATAGCATATACTGTAAAGCATCATCAGCTTCAGGTATGTTCTATGCCTTGCAATCACTGGTACAACTAACCGATTCATCAGGGTGTGTTCCGTGTATGAATATTTTCGACAAACCGCGTTTTGCATGGCGGGGCATGATGCTTGACGAATCACGTCATTTTTTCGGAAAAGAGATTGTCAAACAACAATTGGATATCATGGCTCGGCTTAAGATGAACCGTTACCATTGGCACCTGACCGATGAATCAGGTTGGCGTATAGAAATCATACAGTACCCGAAACTAACAGAAATTGGTGCAGAAGGCAATTGGAGCGACCCCAATGCTCCGCGAAAGTTCTATACTCAGGACGATATCCGGGAAATAGTGGAATACGCTAACGAACGGCATATTATAATTATCCCCGAAATAGATATGCCAGGACATGCTACCGCTGCATCTCGTGCTTATCCTGAACTTTCGGGAGGAGGCACCGGACGTTGGGCTGGCTTTACTTTTCATCCGGCAAAAGAAAGTACTTATACATTTATTAATAATGTACTGAAGGAAGTATCTGGGCTTTTCTCTTCGCCATACATCCATTTGGGATGCGACGAAGTAAATTTCGGAAATCAGACATGGTACACTGATCTTGTGATTCAGAAATTTATTTGTGATTACCATCTAGGTGATGAAATTGGTATGGAACATTATTTTATGCGTCGTGTATGCGATATTGTTGCTAATCTTGGTAAAACCATGATTGGATGGGACGAAATCTTTGCATCAGGCGTTACTCCTGATAAGGCTATCATTATGTGGTATAGACATCAACATCCTGAACAACTTGCCAAAGCACTTGACGAAGGGTATCGTGTGATTCTCACACCACACATTCCTTGTTATATGGACTTTGTACAGGACGATTCGCACAAAATTGGAAGACGATGGGGGAATACTTTTGTTTCGCATGATGTTGTCTATCGGTTTCCCGACAACATGCAACAATATTTTGCCAGAAATGAGCAACAGGTGCTTGGTATTCAATCCTGTATTTGGACAAAAACCATTATCGACAAGAAAAGGCTCGACTTCATGACGTTTCCGCGACTCGTGGCAATTGCCGAAAGCGCCTGGACAGATGCATCCCGTAAGAATGAAGCGGATTTTAACGCACGTCTTAAATCTTTTCTCAAATATCTTAACGGTCTTAACATATATTATTTTAATCCTTTCGATAAATCTGCTACACCTGAACCATGGGGACCGAAACATGGTGACGTGACACAGACAAAATAGCAGAAATAGATTGAATAGAGAATACCAAGGATTGTGATTTCAATATTTAACGTGTTCGATTAAAGTTGACCGATAAAAATCTGCTTCTTCGGCAAGCCACCGACCATTAACAACAAAGACTAAGTCAATTAAGGCAAAATAAATCTATAACTTTTCCATAAAAGCGGACAATGTTTCGGATGCATCTCCCTGAATTACCGAAACACCTTTTCCGCGCTGATAAATGGGATTATCAACTCCCGAATATCCGGGTTTCAGGTCATAATTGAAAATTACGATATTTTTGCATTTGTCAACATTCAAAATCGGCATTCCGTAAAT
>CAZXTX010000092.1:0-2840 GCA_964643695.1 uncultured Mariniphaga sp.
CAAAAAGTATAAAGGCGAAAAAATACCCTTTCTTGAAGAAGAAATTAAAGCACTGCCCAAAGGTAAAAAATTAGTCGTTGAATTGAAAAGCCGTGATAATGTCTTACCAAAAATGGAAGAGATATTTCAAAACCATAAAAAATTAAACCAATTGATTTTTATTAGTTTTGATAAGGAAACCATCATAAAAGTTAAAAAATTATATCCTAAAAACCTTTGTTATTGGTTATGCAACCACAAAGAACAATTGCTTGCTAATATTCAATCGGTTGCAGAAGCCGGTATTGACGGACTTAATCTCAAATATGATATTATAGATGAACAAGTGATGGAACTATCCCGAAAATATAAGTTGGATATGGCTGCATACACGGTCAACGATCCTGAAGAAGCAAAAAGACTAATCAATCTGGGTGTCAGACAAATTACGACAGATCGTCCTGAATGGTTAAAAAATCAGATGCAATGAAAACAATTAGATACATCATTCCGATTCTATTATTCTGGCTTGCATCGTGTACCGAGAGTAAACAGCCAGCCGACTATGTTAATCCGTTCATCTGCACGCAGGGCGATCACGGGCATTGGCTACCCGCTGCTTTGGCACCGTTCGGCATGGTTGAACTGTGCCCCGACACCTATCCCGGCAGCCTTACCGGTCATGGCGATTTGGCACATTCCGGTTACGATTATTCCGATAAACATGTGCGTGGATTCAGTCATTTTCATAGAGGTAGTTCGGGTGGAACCGATATCAGAGATCGTTCGGGTATATTGTCAGTAATGCCTTTTTCGGAAAATAAGACTGACACGTTTTTTATCAACCCGATAGCGGAAATTGACAAAAACTCCGAAAAAGCCGAAGTGGGATATTATGCCGTAACGCTGACGGAAGAAAACATAAACGTCGAATTGACGGCAACACAACGTACAGGTATTCACCGATACATATTTCCAAAAGGGAAAAAGATCAAAATATTTCTGAATGCAGGAAACAGAGGGTTAGGGATTACATGCTCACAAACAGGAAAATACAATTTGGAAGGGAGCGTAGACGATTTTTATTTTGTGTTGGAAGCCGATGCCCCTATTGACAATTTCAGCGCATGGGACGGAAAAAAGTTCGGTGGTAATCAATTGGAACCCCTTGCAGGAAGCGGTGTTGTTTGCGAATTTGACTCCGAAGGAAACACGCTTCTGTTGAAAGTGGGAATTTCTCTCACAGGGATGGAGGCGGCACGTCAAAACTTTAAGGCTGAATGTGCGGGAAAAAATTTTGACTGCATACGAAAAGACGCCCATCGGGATTGGAACAAAGTGTTAGGGAATATCCAAGTGGAAGGCGACGACAACGACGATAAAACCATTTTCTACACCGCCCTGTATCACACTTGTTTCCTGCCCGTTATTTATTCAGACGTTTCAGGTACTTATCCGGGATTAGATTGCAAAACGCACTATGCAGAAGGTTATCAACATTACGGAGGTTATGCCTTTTGGGATTCGTTTCGCACAAAATACCCTCTCTACAGTTTGTTCTTGCCTTCAGTATACAAGGACATTGTTTATTCCTTGCGCGATCTGTACGAACAGTCCGATAATTGGGGGCCGTTTCCTGAAACTGATCATCCGCCGCACGGAGTTATGTTTAAAGCCGCCGGGAAAGAGTGTAAGGTACCGTTTTCGTGCAGACATGAGCATATGCTGATGGTAATGACTGATGCTCATTTCAAAGGATTGTCCGGTATTGACCCTAAGAGCGTATATCCATACATGCGAAATGAAGTGATGCTGCAAATGCCCGAACGCTACGACACTATCGGCTATATTCCCGCCCGTCCCGACCAAACCGGAGAATATTGTTAGGACAACTGGTGCATGGCGCTGATGGCAAATGTTGTCGGAAACAGTCAAGACCACGATTATTTCATGAAACGTTCCCAATATTGGAGAAATACATGGGATCCCGATATTCGTTACTTCAGAGCGCGAGCTGCCGATGGCTCGTGGCTTGATTTTCCCGACGACCCCGCGGAAAATCGCGAAAAATACACTTATGAGGGCAGCAAATGGCACTGGCGATGGAACATAGTACACGATATACCCGGCTTGATGGAAATATTTGGCGGAAAAGATGCTTTTTTGAAGGAGCTTGAATACTTTTTCGATCATGATCTGTATACGGCCGGAAACCAGATTGATTTACATGCACCCTGGCTGTTCAATGATGCGGAGGCTCCGTGGTTAACTCAAAAGACCGTGCGCAAAATCCTTACTGAACCGATCATCCAGAAATACGGCACACACAAATTCTTTCCCGAACCGATATTCGACCGTGTGTACAAGAACGCTCCCGACGGTTACCTGCTCGAAATGGACTGCGATTATGGCTGTATGGCAGCATGGTACGTCATGAGTGCCATGGGGTTGTACCAGGTATGTCCGGGTAATCCGACATATAACATCACAGCACCCATATTCAAAAAAGTGGTGTTGAATTTGGATTCGTCGGTATATTCGGGTAAGACCTTCACTATTATTGCCGATCATCTCTCCAATGAGAATATCTACATACAATCGGCCAAATTGAACGGAAAACCTTATAACAGCACATTCCTCAAACATGACGACATTGTTGCAGGCGGAAAACTTGTCTTTGAGATGGGAGCCGTTCCAAATAGGACATTGGGGGGTAATCATTAAATCAAAAATCTTATAAAAATGAAAACAGTATCAAAATTTTATTTAATCTTACTGTTTGTCGCAGTAATTTCATGTCAACAGGAAAGGAAAACAAAAAAGTATGATCCGCAAAAAACTTTAATGGTCAACCACCGTGG
>CAZXTX010000092.1:2850-10307 GCA_964643695.1 uncultured Mariniphaga sp.
AAGTGGACGTTCGCCGGAGTAAGGATGGGGTTTACTACAATATTCACGACCGAACTTTGAATAGAACAACAAATGGGAGTGGGCTGGTTTCAGAAACAGAATCTTCTGTTATAGACACTTTGGATGCCGGAAGTTGGTTCGGACATGAATTTAAAGGACAACGAGTTCCGCGTCTGTGCGATTATTTGAAATGGATCAAAGGAAAAGCGAAAATTTATTTCGACATGAAAACGTTCCGACTTGAAGAATTTATTCCATTGGTCTATGAAACAGGAATGGAGAAAGATTGTTTCTTTTGGTTTTCAAGTTGGGAACAAGCTAAAGAATTTCGAAAACTTTACCCTGAACTTGCTTTGAAAGTCAGTGCAAGCAATGTTGATGCACTTGATTCTTTAAAAAGAATATACAATCCGCAAATTATCGAGTGTTCTGTGGATGATCTTTCTGATGAATTTATTCGGTCATGCAGAAAAAGAGATATAAAAGTAATGCCGAATGTATTGGGCCCCTTAGATTTAGAGGCTTACCGTATGGCAATAGATAAGAAAGTAGATATGATTAATCTTGATTGTCCCGATATATTTTCCAACATGTTGAAAAACAATGGGGTTTTTGATGGCCACAAACTGATCGCGCACAGAGGCGGTATTGTGGGAAACAAGTATGATGAGTTTGATCCCGCCTCCATAAAAGCCGCAATAGATCAGGGATATTTCATGCTTGAAATTGATATTCGTGAAACAAAGGACGGAGTTTTGATGTTGCGACATGATGAAGATTTCATACGTTATTACAATGATCCGCGTCATGTAAAAGATTTAACATGGAAAGAGATCAGGCAATTGAAACCTGTTCGCGGCAACTATCGCCCTATGTCATTGGAAAAACTGGCTCAAATGTATTTCGGAAAGGTGGAACTGATGATTGATATCAAAGATGAACCGCCAACGCCGGAATTATTTTATAAATTAGATGAAATATTGACTAAATATCATTTTTTTCCCAATGTATACTTCATCAACGAAAATGCCCGTGAACATTTTTGGGGCAAAGGAAAATTCAATTTTCGCGTAACTGAAATAGATATGATCAAAGAAAAAATGACTAAAGGAGAGAATGTCGCATGTCATTATTTTTTATTTGATGATGGAACACGTATGACCTCATCTATTATTAAATTCTGTCAGGAAAAATATATCACCATTGTACCTTCTGTCAATTTTGGACACTACCGTAATGAAAATTCGGTTAGAGGCGCAAAACGTGATATTGAATTTCTTAAAAATTGTGGTGTCATCGAATATCAAATTGATTCAGACTTTGACATTTGGTTTTGATTTAGAAAATAAAATATGAAAACGATTTTAGCACATGACAAAAATAAAAAGTAGTACAAAAAAGTTCTAAAATAGCGAGATAAATATTTGAATAAAAGACTAATGTGTTACTCATACATGAAAAAAATATGAAAAATATTTGTTATGTAAAATACATAGTAATCGAAGTTGTCAAAAATTGATTGTTGAAAAGAAAGAACAATACCATATAATTGATAATCAGGAAATAGGTATCATTCTTTCAAAAAAAAATAATGTTGAGTAAAAGTATAATAAAAAAGAAATCTGCCCACATCTGAAATTTGGGAACGAGATGAAAAACACGAAAGTTAAACTATATCAGGTAGTTGAGTTTATTTTATACCGTTTAAAAACAGGTTGTCAATGGCGGCAGCTACCCATGAAACAGTTTTTCAGGGTAAAGTATCAATGGCAAAATGTTTACCACCACCATCAGAAATGGTGCAAGGATGGCAGTTGTGAGCGTATTTGGCAATATATCCTGAATAAATGCAAACACTTACTGGATATGTTCAGCATTCAGTTGGACGGCACCCACACTCCGGTCAAACAGGGTGGGCAAGCAGTCGCCTACCAAGGGAGAAAAAAATCAAAAACCAGTAACATGCTGATTTTTACGGATAGTCGGGGTACACCCCTGACCTGTAGCGACCCTTTTAATGGCAACCATAACGATGCTTTTAATCTTGTCTCTACAGTAGAAAAAATGATTGGCAGTATTCAATCCAGCGGAATAACAACCGACGGATTGTTCTTAAATGCAGATGCAGGGTTCGACGTGGATGACTTTCGGGCTTACTGTTATCAACAAAAAATCGTGGATAACATTGACCAGAACCGAAGAAACGAGGATATGGAAGAACATCTTTTTGATGAGCTACTGTATAAATGCATGTTTGTTATAGAACGCACCAATGCTTGGCTGGATGCTTTTAAGGTATTTCTAGTACGTTTTGAAACAAATGCTATACATTGGAAAGCTCTAAATTTAATGGCATTTTACGTGATTTTACGATGTCAACTTTAAACAACTTCTATATCTCTTACAGTTACGACACCGGCAGATAATTTTAAAAATTACAATAATTATGAACTTGACAAAAAAACGAATTGGACTTAAATGTTTTGCTTTAGCTTTTATGACAGGCTTTCTATTCTCTTGTACAGCGCAAAAAACTTCTCCTGTCGAAAATAATGAAAGACTCCGTCGCGATGAAAGTTTTCTTGGTATTCATTTCGATTTTCATGCTGGCCCTGATTACAATGAAGTAGGAAAGAATACTACTAGTGCAATGATTGACAGCATCATCGATATGGTGCATCCCGATTATGTACAGATTGACTGCAAAGGGCATCCTGGCTACACGAGTTACCCCACTAAAGTTGGAAACCAGGTGCCGGGTTATGTCGGTGATCCACTCAAAACGTGGCGGGAAATTACGGCAAAACGGAAAGTTGCCCTTTATATGCACTATTCGGGTGTGTGGGACAGCCGCGCCGTGGAATTGCACCCCGAATGGGCAGTTACAAGAGCCGACGGTACACCTAACAAGGAAAAAACCTCGGTTTTTGGCTCTTACGTCGATAAACTGCTTATTCCGCAATTGAAGGAATTGGCTGGCGATTACGGTGTTGATGGTGTGTGGATTGATGGCGAGTGTTGGGCAACCATTCCCGACTATGGCGACCGTGCTGTCCGTCTTTTTAAGGAAGAAACAGGCATCACAAATATACCAAAATCATCGAAAGACGCGCATTGGTACGAGTGGATGCAGTTTCACCGCGAAGCGTTTCGCAAATATTTACGCCATTATGTTGCTATTGTTCATGCTGAATATCCCGAATTTCAGATATGCAGCAACTGGGCTTTCACGCATCACATGTCGGAGCCGGTGTCCGTAGCGCTCGATTTCCTATCGGGCGACTACTCACCAAACAACAGCATCAATTCTGCTCGTTTTGCAGGACGCTATCTGGCGTGGCAGGGCGTTCCGTGGGATTTGATGGCCTGGAGTTTTTCTTACAAACCGCACCCCATAGAGCAGAAACCCGCTGTACAACTGATGCGCGAAGCCGCTGTAGTTCTGGCGCTTGGCGGTGGTTTTCAGGCATATTATACACAAAACCGCGATGGCTCAGTACGTGTAAACGAACTGAAAGTAATGGCTGAAGTGGCAAAATTCGCCCGAGAAAGGCAACCGTACTGCCATCATTCGGTGCAGATTCCTCAAATTGCATTGCTACAATCAACTACCGATTATCAGCGTAATGCAGGAAGTCTATTTCCGCAATACAAAGGTGCTGCGCAGGGAATACTGGAGTGTTTACTCGAAAGTCAGCACAGTGTTGACCTCGTGAGTGAAGGAACGCTGGCGCCCGACATGAGCCGCTTCCCGCTTATTGTAATTCCTGAATCTCAAAAAATATCACCTGCATTTTGCACCGATTTGACAGATTATATCCGTAACGGTGGCAGTTTGCTAGTTATCGGAAAAGAAACGTCAACTCAGTTTTCGGCGCTTACTGGGTTAAAACTTTCAGGAGAAAAACCTGTCATTAAGGAGTTTGGCTCAGGAAAGATTGGCTTTTTGCCGGTTGCTGTTGGCAAAGAATACGAAAAAAATAATGATATTGCGTTACGACAAGTTGTTAATGAAGCTGTTAAGATGCTGTTCCCGAACCCGATTGTCGAAGTTGAAGGCTCGTCTTATGTCGATGTGTCGGTCAGCCGCGTTAATGGTAAACTATCAGTGCATCTTGTAAACACTTCTGGTGACCACAAAGGTGCAGGTATAATTCAATCAATAGAACCTGTTGGGCCACTACAAATATCAATTCGTCGTGATTGTAAACCGACAAAAATTACACTACAGCCAAACGGGGAAACATGTGACTTTATTTATGCTGACGGAAAGTTGCAATTTGAAGTAGAAAAAGTGAATATATATGAAATATTGGTTATTGAATAAATTATCGGTAGTATCCCTAAAAGTGTGTAAAAGTTATTTTGATTAGATACAATTTTACTAATTTGCGTCTGTGTAAAGTGCATATTTTTTGATTTTTATTGTTACCAAATAAAGATGACTTTTTTGCACTTTACACACTTTTTAGGGAAATATTTAATAAAATTTTACAATGAACATAAATTATCTTCTAATATCTTTAACATTCTTATTTTTCGGTTGTTCCGAACGTAAAGCAACAATCCGTGAAATCAGCAAAACCTTTCCCACTTATGGTTTTTCAGATCCTAACCCTATTGCACAGCCCGACCGTAACTATTACCCCTATTTCAGTTACGACGGATATTCAAAAGAGCCCGAACAGAAGGAGTGGAAAGTAGTTGAACTTGAAAATGCTTATGTTAAAGTTCATATTCTGCCTGAAATTGGCGGTAAAATATGGGGAGCAATTGAGAAAAGTACCGGCAATGAATTCTTGTACTATAATTCTGTGGTCAAGTTCAGAAACATTGCCATGAGAGGGCCCTGGACATCGGGCGGACTTGAAATGAATTTCGGTATTATCGGGCATTCACCTCATGTCTCAACGCCTGTAGATTATTATATCAGAGAAAACAACGACGGCAGCGTAAGTTGTTTCATAGGAGGAACTGAACTGATGACCCGTGCCCGCTGGGAAACAGAAATTAACCTGCAACCCGACAAAGCTTATTTTACAACCAAAACGAAATATATAAATCCAACGCCTGTTTTGTTGCCGTATTATCAGTGGAGCAATGCTGCATATCAGGCAGAAGGCGGTTTATCAATGATTTTTCCGGGTAACGGCATGGTTGGGCACGGAGGCGAGGCAAATACCTGGCCGGTGAGCGAAGACGGAATAAATCTGATGTTGTATAAAAATAATCTGAGAAGTGACAAGTCATACCATATAGTCGGCTCAACAGAAGGTTTTTATGCAGCTTACTGGGATGATCTGAATTTTGGTGGCGGACACTATTCACCTTTCGGCGACAAACTGGGAAGAAAAATATTTTTATGGTCACAATCGCCGTCAGGCCGGATTTGGGAAGATTTGTTAACCGACAATGACGGACAATATGTTGAGTTTCAGTCGGGAAGATTATTTAATCAGGCTGCCACCGGCAGTACAAGAACACCATATAAACATTTTGGGTTTTTACCTTATGCACTTGATGAATTTACCGAATACTGGTATCCGGTTATGAATACCGGCGGGGTTGTTAAGGCAAATGACCTGGGAGCATTAAATGTTTTAAAAGAAGGTTCAGAACTGAAAATATTATTCTCGCCGCTTCAGCAAATTAAAGATGAAATTTATATTTATTTTGAAGATGTACTCAGGCATACATTTAATATTAATCTGAATCCGCTTGAGGTCTGGGAGCAGAATATCAAAATTGATTCTGATGACAGTCCTTTAAAAATAGTAATTGGTGCTGACCGGAAATTTATCTATTCAGAAAAAAATAACATAACAAACCGGCCTGTTGAAGCACCCGCCGGATTTGACTGGAATTCGGCTTACGGACTATACACAGCCGGCGTTAACTGGATTTATCAGGGACATTACGACAGAGCTTTTCAAAGTTTTGAGGCATGCCTGAATAAAGAGCCTTATTTTGTATCTGCATTAAACCATCAGGCCGAACTCTATTACAGAAAAACTGATTATGACAATGCCCTTGATAATTTGTCAAAAGCATTGTCGGTAAATACATACGACCCGAAAGCAAATTTTGTTTACGGACTTGTTAACAGGCAGAAGGAAAATCTTACCGATTCGCAGGACGGGTTTTCTGTAGCTTCCGTTTCGCCCGAATATCGTGTTCCGGCATATATCGAACTTGCAAAGTTTTTTATTCTGAAAAATCAGCTGAACAGTGCTCTTGATTATGCCGGAAGAGTTCTTGAAAACGATACAAACAATCAGGAAGCACTGGTTTTGATGAGTGTTATTTTAAGAAAAACCGGTAAAAATGCAGAGGCAAAAAAATATATTGAAAAGCTGGAAGCTCTTTCTCCTTTAAACCATTTTTCGCGTGCCGAAAAAATGTTTCTGAACATCTCAGTCAAATCAAAAGAGGGTTTTACATCCATGATTAGAAATGAACTTCCTTACCAGACTTATCTTGAAATAGCGTTTTGGTATCAGTATATGGGATGCACTACTGAAGCAGTTCAGATACTTGAACTGTCGCCGGAAAATGCTTTGGTAAATCTTTTATTGTCATATCTGTATAAAAATGACAATCAGGATAAATCGGAAAAATATTTTAATCTGTTTCTTGAAAATACAACTGATTTTGTTCTTCCGTTCCGAACGGAAATGGTTCCGGTTTTAGATTATGCATACCACAAAAGTAATAGCTGGAAACCAAAGTACTATCTCGGATTATTGCACCGGAGTCTGGATAACAGGGAAACAGCATCAAAACTGTTTAATGAAATTGATGATTCACCTGAAACGCCATATTATTACCTCACAAAAGCAGGTTTATTTAGTTCCGACAACAGTTATAATCCTGAAAATGACTTGAAAAAGGCGTATAAACTGGGTTCGGGCGACTGGCGCACTTCACTTGCATTAATTGACTTTTACCTGAGTAAAAACAGAGTTTCAGAAGCACTTGAAATGACAAAAAAATCACTGGAGAGTTTTCCTGAAAATGATGTTTTACAATATACTTATGCAAAAACCTTGCTTGCAAGCGGATTATATTCCGAAAGTCTTAATGAGCTGGAAAATATTGTAATACTGCCTTATGAAGGGGCACGTTACGGGAGAACCACTTACCGGCAGGCAGCTATAATGGAGAGTCTTCAGTTTTATAGTGAAAATCGTTTTGAAGAAGCATTGAAGTCGGTTGAAAAAGCAAGGCTCTGGCCCGAAAATCTCGGAGTGGGCAAACCGTATGATGTTGATGAGCGTATCGAAGATTTTCTTGAATCTGAAATTTTACTAAAACTGAATGAAACAGAAAAGGCAAAGGTACTTCAGCAAAAAATTGCAGATTATTCAAAAAACAGGGCAGTAAGGTTCAAATCAACCGATTTTGTTTATCTGACTGTTTTAAAACGCATGGGAAATAATGTTGCAGTTGATGAATTT
>CAZXTX010000093.1:0-10210 GCA_964643695.1 uncultured Mariniphaga sp.
TATAAACAGGTTCAAGAGTTTTATTGTCAACAGTCCACCCGTTATTACCAACTCCATGACGCTCAACAGTTGTACCGGTTATAAAGGAACTCCAGGCCGGACCGCTAACACTGGGTACTACTGTTCGTGCATGAAGTGTTGAAGCTCCATTTTTCATTAATTTGTCAATATTTGGCGTTTTTGACATGTCAACACCATGGGCTCCGAGTCCATCTATGCCTAAAACCAAAACATGATCAACTTTTCTGAAGTTTTTTTTAGATTCCACACAAGAATTAAATACAAGTGTGATTAAGAATAAAAACAAAATAAATTTTTTCATTTTACAATTGATATTAAATTTTAAAAAACAATTCTAATATTATATTATTTCATCTGTTATATAAGGCATTTGTATTTAGTGTATTATAGAAGTTTTCTTTATTGATGATAGAATTTGTAATATCAAAAAAAGAAGAATCCGATTGTTTGTGGAATTTATTTTATTTAATGATTTTGTCATTTTATTTTATGATAAATTCATTAATGTCCTGCATTTCTTCATTTTGCTTTCCAATTTTTATATTCAGTGTTTCTCTTCTCTCAAAATCAAAATACTGAACTTCAATATTGTGAATACCTTTTTCAAGAGCAGCATATCCTTCTTTGAATATTTCATAATGTACACCATCATTATCAATCAGCAGTTTATCATCAATAATAAGTCTGCTGCCATCGAAAGATTCTAAAAAAAAGCGATAAACATTTGTTTCCGGAATTTCAATACTGCCTTTGAAGCAAACTGCAAAATGATCTGAAACACGCGGTTTAATATTTTTTAGTGATAAGGTATCAAGTGAGAATGACCGCTTAGGTATTAATTTATTAAAATCAGGTAATAAATCAAAATATCCTTCGAAATAGTCGGCTTTAACTTTTTTCAAACCATTTTTTTGATTATTCATAATTGGAAGTTTTACAAAGGTTTTAACAACTTCATTACTATGTCTGTTAATACCGGTTATCAAGGCAGTAACTGTTGTAGTTTTATTGAATTCAATAGTTTTTAAATTATCAGAAAAAGTTAAAAATTCACCATCATCTATTCTGTAAGTTGTATTACCACATTGATTAGGATTTTCAATATTAATACTGATATTATCAATAAAGTATTTTTGAGAAGATTTAATAATTGGAGAATTAAGCTTTATATGTTCAATATTTTTTGTTTTATTCCATGTATCAAGCACATTACCTTTATCATCAATCATCTTCATGAAAAGTTCATTGTTATTTACCTGAATATTTAAAAAATGCTGTATGACCATTTTTTCTGAAGTAAACCAATTTTTGAATGTCAAACCAAAATCGCTTAAACTTCCGCCACCACCTCCGGTGGTTATATGTACTACACCATTGTTATTATTGATATGATTTTTATATATGGGCCAGCTTCTTTCGTAATCATGAACATGTCCGTTTAGCACCAGATCAACATTATACATTTCATAAAGACTTTTTAAATGAATAATATTGGGATCACCCTTATGTGCTGTAGCCATTAATGAACTTCTATAAGCATCATTTGCAGAAATGAAAATAGGGTGGTGGTGCACCACAATTATCCATGGTTCCTTAGATTGAGCCAATTGCAGTTCAAGCCATTTATAGTGCTTTGATCCTGGAAGGATATCTTTGTTGGTGTCTGCAAAAATAAATTTCACAGGGCCTTTTTTTATAGTATAAAAAGCATTGTTTTCCGGAAGGTTATAATAACGATAAAAATTTGATGCATTTTGTTCATGATTTCCTATTGCGGGATACAAAGGAACCTGACTAAGTAGCAGGTGAGCAGGTTTGAAAAATTCATCAATCCACTCATAATCATTAGGTCCGTTTCTTACAAGATCTCCAACATGAATAATGAACTGAGGACGTTTTTCAATCATTAATTTTGAAATATTTTCCCATGTTATTATTCCGCCCTGAATATCGCCAATGACAGTAAAGGAAACCTCTGATTTGTCGTAATCAGGAATAATGATTTGTGTAACTGGCCCTTTAAGAGTATCGCCATTTTCATCAATATTTACAACCTGATAGAAATAAAGATTTTCTTTTTCTAATCCATTTACAGTTAGATAATGTAGTTTATTTAGTTTGTTCTCTTTTGCTGCTGTTTTCATTTTCGGTTTTAATTTATGAAATTCAGCCTTACCTATAAGAATATGGCCTATGACTGGTAAAGATGTTTCCCACATAACAGAAAATGAACTGTCTGATAAATCCTGGAGATAAGGTAGAACAGTAAATTGAAACAGGGAGTCTGGTTTTTGATTATTATACCTTTGATAGTTTTGGTCTTTTTGGTCAAGGACATGAAATTTTAAATCAGAATCATCTAATAACATGTTGTCAATTGCATAATCAGTATTGACCTTTAATTTTCCGGCAATTCTGTCATCTAAAATCTTAAAGGAAAAATTTTTGTAATCTTTTTGTCTCAATTCTTTGAATATTGATTTCTTGATACTGAAATCCACATAATTATTTGAATATGAATAACCGTTATAAGTGGTTAAAAGCATACAGAATATTCCAATTACAAAAATTCTTTTTCTTATTTTTATTTTCAGCATTTTTTAAAAGATTTTTTTGTGAATTTATATTATCAACTTTTGTTATTAATTATTTCTTTTATCTGTTGACTTGTCTTCATAAAACTTTTCCAAAAGATCACCCATTTGTTTTCTGTATTTCATTAATATTGTAGGGTCTTTGGTATATTCTTTATCGTTAATAAAAATCTCAGTACCAAAATTTAGAATTTTTTCAGCTTTAGTTATCAAACTTTTTTGATTAGAATGTGCTGTTTTTATACAATTCTCAAGCATTCTCATATAATCATAATCGTCGAGACCTTCTCTGAGAATTTCAAGTCTAAGTGAAGGCACGGGATCATTTAAATATTTATTTTTATCATTATTAGGATCACGATTAGGAGGATAAAAAAACATACCATCGCCATTACCAAATTCAGGAGATGAACCATAAGGTGTACCATATCCGGATTTATAAGTCATGGGATCTTCCCATATATTTTGTAATAATCCTTCTGAAGCAGCTCCGTTTGAACCATTCCAGTGATTTGTTTGCCAAACAAGAATTCCTGTCAGATTATATTTATAAGACATCCAAATCCACATGCGCATATTAATTGCATCAGAATCAATAAAAAGATTTACATGGGGTTCTTTAGGCCAGCACATAAGGTATGACCAGAATTCACGACCTTTATCACTCCAATTTTTAACTTTGTCAGGGTCAACTTTATAGAAAACCGGGCAACCTATTTCTGTAACATCCATAATTTCAGGGCCGGGGTTATTTTCTGTAATGAAACGCGTTAATTTTGGAGCATTTTTTCGTATTGTTTGCATCCCTTCGCGAACAAAATCATATTCTTCGTGTCTTGGCTCATCTACCCAGTAAAAGTATTCTTTTCCAAGCCACCCGTTGGCTTCGAGGTGATCCTGGAACCCTTTAAAGTAAAGACCGACAAGCTTTTCATATTCTGGAGTTCCGTTAATAAAACCATTGAACCAACTCACTTTTTCTCCAACATATGGCCCGGATTGTAATCCGGTAAAGCTTGTACGAAATCCTGTAAACCCCATTTTGTCTAAATACTTTCGTGCAGCTGTGTCGAATTCTGAAAAATCGAGTTCCATATCCAGTTTATTGATATCTTGTTCAAAGTTTCCATCGGATAGCAAGTTTTTTTCTGAAATGAGGTCAATAAATTGAAAATTATCAAACCATACTGTTCCGAATAAACAATTAGTTCCGTAATGATAAGGATATAAATGCAGACTTGCATATTTTGTATGTTCAGGAAATGGACGGTAATCAGGAAGATCTTCAAATGTAAAAAAATCTTTATTGTCAATGAAAAGGGTATCTTGTCTCCACTCCTGACTTCCTTCATAAACAATCCATTTCATTGACCAGTGAATAGGATTTTTATTGACATCATAACATTTTACAATAACAGTGTATTTTTGATTTTCTTTATCCGTTTTGGCTTTCCATTTTAACATGTAAGGATTTTTGGGATTAATTTCAATCAATTCAATATATTTCCCTTCATGTTGGCCGGTAATTTGATAAGAATATCTTCCATCATATACATTATGAGGGTCAAAAGTGCCTCCACTCCAGCTAATGCCATTTGTTTTATATTTTACATTGTAAGAACCATAAGGAGATATTTTATAATCTTTAAAATTTTGATAATATTTATTTTTCACTATGTCCAGTTCTTCGGTACTTTCTAAATTATGATATTTTTTTATCAAGTCGGTATATAAGCCAAAACCGGAACGCATAAAAGGAGTTTGAGGAAGAGTGAAATTCCATACATATAATTCCACAGGTATTAAAGTTTCCCAATTAGATGATTTTAGCAAGATATTTGAATAGTATATACCTGCAACAGCATCGTCAGGAACTTTCACTGTAATCCATAGGGGAGTGTTTATATCTTCAGAAGCATTAAAAGGTTTGTCACATAAAGGAAGAGGATCGGGGTACCATCCGGCTTTATGTAATTTTCCGGTCGGCTTGGTAACATTTACATATTCAACATTTCTTACAATAACATTATTTGAAGAAATAGATTCACCTTCTTTTTTTTTGAAATCTGAAACTGTTACAGAGATGTCTTTCAATTTGATAGATGGTGAAATTATAAGTTGAAAGCTTTCTGTTTCATTTTTTGCTGACCTTACTATTATTCTTCCAGAAGATTTTGGTATTGGATTATCTTGCATAATTTTATATGTACTGCCAGCCCACCAAATATTAGTTATATTATCAGAATATACAAGTTCTCCAATTGGAATTGCGTCAATAGAAATATAAAAAAATAAACAAAGTATTAATGAAATATGAATTTTAAGAATATGTGAAAAATTATTTTTTACTAAAATCATATTATCTGATTTATATAATTATATTAAAAATTCAAATAGCACTATTTACAAATGGATAATAGATTAAAAACAGTATGATACGTTAATAAACGTTATCATAAATTTTAAAATTTATTAAAGATTTAGGCAGAGAAATATGATAATTTACTTGAATGTTGATTTATATAATAAAATTGAAAAAGTAATTAATATCATATTCGATAATTAATAATTAAAACTTGCTTTTTCTTTAAGAATCAGCAAATAAAATTATAGAGTGTTTTTTTAATAAATTGAACAGTAAACAGATACCAGAGTTTAATATAACAGAACTCTGGTATCTGATAAAATAAACATCACCAACTTAAATTGGGATTTTTAATTACATCTTCATCTGGGTAAGGTGCAAAATATTGTCGTTTTGTTATAGACCCCACTATTTGATTTTCATCGGGATGACGTGTTGCAACAGCAGCTTCAACTCTTTCTAATCTGACAAGATCATACCATGGATCGGTACAAAAGTAACCTCCGCAAAGCTCCCATAAACGTTCCTGAACTACTGCATCACGGAATTCTGTTTGAGAAAGTCCTGAAGGAAGGTTATCAAGTCCTGCTCTGTTTCTGACTCTGTTTATTGCATCGTAGGCAGATGCATCAGGTGATGATGACATTGCCTTGGCTTCAGCATAAACCAATAAATTATTAGCATGAGTAATTGCTACCTGTGGGCGACTGTTTTTCCAGTTCATGCCTTCCCATGGTTTTTCCCAGTCAATTTTTCCATCCCAGTATTGTTTATACCAAGGACGTTTTGAACCTAATTGAGAAAAATGTTTTACACCATCTTCAAATGGAAAGTCAACCATAAAAATAGCATCTTTTCTAGGTCCTTCAGGATAGTCATTGAAAAAGTTCAATTCTGCGCAAAAAACTTCCCAGCCTCCATATTCTGCCGGAAAACTGCAAAGAGTACAGCCGTAATTATTTTCATTAAAGAATGCAAGTACTACCTCATCACATGCTTTATTTTCCCAATTGTATTCTTTTGAATATAAATCAGCAATATTCTCCATCAGACGATAACCATATTTGGCCTCGTTGTCTATAACTTCCTTTGCTTTACTGGCAGCCAATGCATATTTTGGAGTATCATTCAGTGGATAACCGGCCATACATAAATATACATAAGCGAGCAGAGATTTAGCAGCTCCGTTTGTCCATGCAACACCTTTCCTTTTTGAGTCATTATTCCAGTTATCAGGAAGATATTCCTCTGCAACTAAAAGATCATCTACAATCAAATCATAAATGGCTTGTGGTTCTGAAAGTGTCATTTCTGTAGATAAATCTCCAATATTTAGATACAGAGGAAGTTTATTATACATTCTGACTAACATAAAATAGTTATATGCTCTTATGAAATGTGCCTGTCCTGCTACTTCACGTTTTTTGGCTTCTGAAGCAGTAGCATCCTGATAACGTAAAATAATTTCATTTGCAGCTGTTATAGCCTTCCATGACTGATCCCAGTAATTTTTCATCTCGCCATTATCGCCTTCTGTAGCAAAAATATCAACTTCTTCAAAATTGACAAAATTTGAAGTTTTGTCAATTCCTCCGGTGCAATATGATAATCCCCATCCATAAACATAAAGGCGCTCCATAACATTATAAAGCCCAACGGCTGCCATATCAAGCTCTTCTGCATTAGAATAGAATGATTGAGGGAATAACTCACCCTTAGGATTAATATCCAAAAAACTTTCTGAACAGGAAACCAATCCTATTATTATAAATAAAATCCAAATCTTTTTCATTTTATAATCAATTTAAATTGAAATTTTTTATCTTAAAAATTAAGTATAACACCAAGATTTACACTCTTAGGTATGGGGAACGTTCCAAAATCACATCCCCCCCATTCGTCACTATTACCTGATGCAGAAACTTCAGGGTCAAATCCTTTATACTTTGTAAAAGTAAATAATTCAGTACCGCTTAAAGATACACTTAAATCAGCAAAACGTATTAATTGCTTGGGTATGTGATAAGTAAGCCCCACGTATTTTACTTTTACCCAGCTTCCTTTTTCTATCCATTGAGTTGAATTTAACTTTTTCTTGTCGCTGGTACTTAAAATATTAGGCCAGACTGTATTTTGATTTCCTTCAGTCCAATAGTTAAATGCAGGATCTTTTAACATAATTGTACGAGCATCCGGATGTGCTGTTGCCATAACACCCCGCATTAAATTAAAAACATCTTGTCCATGCATTCCCTGAAAAGTAATATCAAAATCAAAATTTTTATATGAAAAAGCACTGCTTAATCCCCATACGAAATCAGGGTTGGCATCACCTATTTTTTGTCCGTCATCAGTTAACGTGATAGAATAGTCTTTATTAACATCTTCCCATTTTGGATCACCCGGTTTTGCACCATATTTTTCAGCCTCAGCAGCTTCACTAGTACCCCAAATTCCAAGGAATTTATATCCCCACATAGTGCCCAATGGGTATCCTTCCTGTATTCTGTATGTACTAACATCAAGCATACCGTTTCCTGAAGTACCTGTTAAAAACGCTTCCTGTTCACCAAGGTCAATCACTTCATTTACAACTCTTGATATGTTAAAGTTCAATCCCCAGTAAAAATCAGAAGTTTGAATAGGTTTATAATTTATTACAGCTTCATATCCATTATTATTTATTTGCCCTAGATTTTGATTATAACTGGCTCCGCTGCCATAGCCAAAATATCCTGGCAATACTTTTTTGGTTAACAAATCAGTTGTTTTCTTATTAAAATAATCAAGTGAAACTGAAAGTTTTCTTTCAAGTATTGTAAAATCAAGTCCAATATTTGACTGAGTTGTTTTTTCCCATTTAATATTTGGATTGGCAGGTGTACCCGGAACATATCCTAAAACAGAACTTCCTATTCCAAATTGATAGTTTGCGCCACTCATACTAGTATATGGAAATCCTGAAGGATTACCTGTTAATCCCCATCCTATTCTTAACTTTAGGTCATCAAAAAATCCATTTTCCATAAATGATTCTTCGGAAATACGCCAGCTTGCAGCAAAAGATGGAAATGCGCCATATTTATTCTCTTCTTTTCTGTCAGTAGGGCCACTCTGAGCATCAATACGATAAGAAGCTGTTAAATAATATCGTGACTTGAAGTTATAATTCAGGCGGCCTAAATATGCCAGCCGGCTTGATTCACCGAAACTGGATGATGCTGACTGAATATTACTTAAATTAATTTTATAATATTTTGCAAGTTCAGGAAGCGGCATATTTCTTCCGGTTCCGCTTAGTCCCCATCCTTCATAAGCTTCAGCTTCATATACTCCGGTTAATAAAAAGTTATGTGAATCTAAAAAAGTCTTTTTTAAATCTATTCTGTTAATAAGTCTCCATGTAAAGCCTTCACTGTAGCTTCTTGATGCCTGAGGATCATTAGGATTCAGCCACTTGTTTGAATAATTTGATGATTGTGAATTGGTTTTTGCAGCATATCCGGTTACATTATAAGTTAACCAGTCTGTTATTTCATAATTTCCTACAAGTGATGTGTAAACACCATTGCTCATTGATAAATATTGCTGTTCTTTTGCATGCATATATGGATTTTCAGCTAAAGCTCCATATTTGTCAGTTCTGTTATATTGTCCGCTTTCTTCATCTGTCCAAACTTTTTCAGTTGGAGACCATAATAAGCTTTGAATCAGAGGATGGCTTTTATCGCCTCCGGTTGATAAATTTCCATTCCATGATTCACTTTTATGGGCTTTTAAATCAAAATTAAAGTTCAGACGTTTATGTGGGGTAAAGTCAATATTTGATCTAATCTGATAATTTCCTCCCACATTTGAATTGACCATAGTACCTTTTTCATCAAGATAACGGCCGGACAAATAAACTCCCAAATTATGAAATTTTTGAGAATAAGAAATATTATGATCATTTGTCATTCCCGTTTGCATTACTAAATCAGTCCAGTCCGTACCACCAGTTTTTCTGAATTCTTCAATTTCTGAGGCAGAAAAGGTTCCTGCACCCCGCTGTATATTAACATATTCAGCATATTCAGCAGCATTCATTTTATCAGGATAGTCAGTATTTTGAAAATTAATGCCGGAATTAAGTGATAATCGAATTTGAGGTTTGGCTGATGTAGCTCTTTTTGTAGTAATTAGAATTACACCATTTGAAGCTCTTTCGCCATAAATTGCAGTAGCAGAAGCATCTTTCAGCACTTCTATGGATTCTACATCGTGTACCGAGCCAACATTGCCACCAATAATTCCATCAACTACGTAGAGTGGTTCATTACTTCCACTTATAGAGTTTGGGCCTCTTATTCTGATTTTTGAACTTGCATTAGGTTGACCAGAAGTTTTAGTCATAGTCATACCTGCAACTCTGCCTTGCATTATGTCAGAAAGACTTCTAATTGGTTGATTGCGTAGTAAATCCATTGGAACAGAAGATATTGATCCTGTAATATCACTTTTCTTCATTGTGCCATATCCAATAGCCACTACCTCTTCAATTCCAATAGTTTCCTCTTCCATTACCACTGTAAAGGTCGTTCTTCCATCAATTCCAATTTCCTGGGTGTGCATTCCTACAAAAGAAAACTGCAAAATTTGAGCACCTGCGGGTAATGCTAATGTGAAATTACCGTTTGCATTGGTTACTGTACCGGTGGTTGTACCTTTTACTAAAACTGTAACTCCCGGCAGTGGTTGTCCAGTCTGGTCAGTAACCACACCGGTAACTGCTTGCTGTTGTAATGTTTCAACTGGTAGTTTTAGTTTGACTGCCTTATGTAAAACAATCTGTCGGTCATAAATATCCCACTCTACGTTTTGACCATTAAATCCGGCATTCAAAACTTGTTGAATGGTTGCATTTTCAAGTTCAATGGTAACCTTTTTATTTAAATTAAGGTCTTCGTTTTTATAGAGAAACACAAACTCACTGTTTTTCTCCACAAATTTCATAAGTTCAATAACAGTCCCGTTCTTCAGGTTAATGTTTAGACGGGTGTTTTGCGAATAACTGTTTGCATTTGCTCCCAGCAAAAAAGCAAACATTAAAAATAATGTCAGCCGCATAATACGTCTCCATTTTTTGGTTTCCTTATGCAGGAAGCCGGTTAAACAAAAAATTTTCATAATTTTACAACGTTTTAAATTAATACTAATAGTTTTTGGTATTTAACAATTTTAACCCGGCGGG
>CAZXTX010000094.1:0-10171 GCA_964643695.1 uncultured Mariniphaga sp.
TTATATTTTTCCAATCGGTATTATTTGAGACTTTCAGCCTCAGTACACGATAAAAATTATACAACAATTCTGCACCTTTCGCAGAATGTTGCTTTTATGGTTAAAAAAATATCAACAAGTATCAACCTAATATCCATTAACATCTACAAATATCAACAAGTAACCACCTAATATTCATTCTACAACCAAACCCTGAGGGAACTTCGCAACCCTCAGGGATTTATTTCCGGTCTGCCCGCACGTTATTCCTGAATTTCCCAGATTCCGGCTGCCCGCTGGACTTCAATCAGTGCCACAGTATAATCAAACTGGGTTTCAAGCCGGTTAAGCTGCAAATCCATATATGTTCTCTGCGCATTCAGCACATCCAACAGACCGGTTTCGCCCCGCTGGTATGCATAAATGCGTCCCTGAAGTATTTTCTCGGCAGTTTCTGTAAGGTCTTTACTGTACTGTTCAGCTTTTTTTGTCTGAATAACAAAGTTATTGTATGCCTGCATCACTTCGGTATAAACCTGAAGCTCAGTATCTTTAAACAGGGCTTCACTCTGTCTGATTTCTGCACGGGCAGCCTCCAGCTCACCGCGATTCATATTTGAGAACTTTAAAGGAAACGATATTCCTGCCGAAAGTGAGTTGAAAGGATCTGACGGTGCTACCTCGTTCAGGGCAATGGTAGTGTGGGCAAATCCTGCTCCCACATTAAATTCAAAAGCCCTGTTTGCTTTTAGCAGATTGAGGTTTTTCTCAGACACCTCGCGCGATTTTATTGCTGCAAGCAGCTCGCTGCGGTTTTCAACTGCCATTTGTGTAAGTTCGCTAATGGTAAAGTTATACACCAATACCGGAAAGTTTCCGGAAGCCATATCCAATGTATCAGAAACTTTCTTTCCCTGAAGCATCATAAGCTCCATGCCGCTGCTTTGCATCTCCGACAAGCTTTGCAGCACCTCTGCCATATAAGCCTTTGCCTCGAGCGACGACTGCATGGCATCAAGTCCGGTTGCATCACCCGATTTCAGTCTGATACTGTCAGCACGGGCAAGTTTTTTCAGCTGCTCATAAATTGAAAGATGTATCTCGTACTTTTTTTGTTCATGCAGTGAAACATAATATGCCAGTGCGGCATCTGCCCTCATATTCTGAAAATAGTATCCGAGCAGCATTTGCGTCAGCTCATATTTTGATTTTGCAAGTGAAATACCGGCTTTTCTTTTGTTTCCCAGGCTTACCGGATAACTTATCTCTGATTCGAACTCCTGCCCCATCTGCCGTTTATAATCCTCATTATTTGTGTATGCAAACGACATTTCAGGATCGGGAAAAACATGCGCCGCTTTCAGTTCTGCTTCGGAAACGGTAACTGAAAATTGTTCGGCTATATAGCCTAAATTACCTTTTACCACTCCATTCAGATACTGACTTAAGGTTAACGGATTGTGGATAAATCCGTTTTTCTTCTGTGCCTGTACATTTATTGAAAGTGCAAGCGAAAATATTATAATCGTATATAATTTGAATCTGATATGCATTCTCTTAAAATCTTTTATTTTCATATCCGTTTCATTCAGAAATAACAGTAACTTCTTTTTCTTCTTTTTTCAAAAACTTTTTTTCCAGCATGTAATAGAGTGCCGGAAGTGTCATAAGTGTAATTACCGTTCCGAATGCCAGTCCGTAAACAATTACTGTAGCCAGCGGCCTTTGAACATCGGAACCGATATTGGTTGCAAGCGATGCCGGAAACAGCCCCAGAATGGCAACCGAAGATGTCATCAGTGCCTGTCTGAACCGGTGTGTGGCACCCTTTACAATAGCCTGTTCAAGCGGAATTTCACTCTTCCGGAGATTATTTATATGAGTAATCATAATAATTCCGTTCATCATAAACATTCCGAACAGGGCAATGAATCCCACTGCAGAGGAAACGTTCAGGCTCATACCTGTTATATTGAGTGCCAGCATTCCGCCGAATACCGACAGTGGCAGCATACCCATCTGCAGCCATACCTGCCTGAACTTCCCAAAGTTCCAGTAAAGCAGTAAAAACATTAATGACAGGGAAAGAGGCACAATCAGGATAAGCCTTGAAAATGCTCTTTTCTGATTTTCAAACTGCCCGCTCCATTTCAATTTAAAGTCATGATGGTCATATTCAACTTCCCTTTCAATAGCGGCATTGGCCTCTCTGTAAAATGAAGTTATGTCTCGGTTTCGCAGATTAACCCTTACTGTTAAAAACCTCTCGTTTTTCTCGCGGTTAATAATTCCGGGGCCGGTGGTTGTTTTTATTTCAGCCACCTGCGACAGAGGAATCCTTGTTCCGGTTGCCGAGGTAAGGAGCAACGAACCGATACTATAGGGTGTTTCCCTTGAACTCTCGTTATACCTGCAAATTACATCATAAACTTTATTGCCGATATAGACTTGGGATACTGCTTTTCCGCCGATTGCCACTTCAATCAGTTCCGAAACATCAGCCACATTTAATCCGTGAAGTGCAATTTTTTCGCGGTCGGCATGAATCTGCAGCTGCGGCAGAGGAGGCTCCTGTTCAATAGTAACATCCTCGGCACCGCTGATATCTTTTATCAAATCCACAACTTCTTCGGCAATTCTTCTGGCTTCATTCAGGTCTTCACCAAAAATTTTTATTGCCAAATCGCTGTGAGCACCGGCTATCTGGTCCATGACCATGTCAATAATCGGCTGTGAAAATCCGACTTCATATCCGGGTAGTTTTTCCAAATCGGCAGCAATCTCTTCAATCAGATCATTCTTCCTTTTTCCGCGTGTCCATTCGTTATACGGAATAAGGCCGACACCAAATTCGGCATGTGATATCGAAAACGGGTCAGTTCCCTCATCATCCCTGCCCACCTGACTCATAACATATTCAATCTCATCATATTTTATAATATGACTTCTTAATGTATCGGCCATTTCCCTTGATTTGTGCAGTGCAATACCCGGAGGCATCTGTACCTGCAGCCACAACGAACCTTCATCAAGCGAAGGAAGAAAATCCTTACCAACTGTTATCGTGAGAATTACGGTAAGTACAAGAGTGACTCCCAGCGGATAAAACACCCTGCGGGGTTTCTTCAAAAGTTTTTCATTATAATTCTGATAACTCTCAGTAAGTTTTTCAAGCCATTTGTTATGGTATATTTTCCGCGGTTTTCTGAAAATTGCAAATGAAATTCCGGGAACCATTATAAGTGCAACGGCAAGGGCACCGATTATAGCAAACCCCACGGTATAAGCCATAGGTGCAAACATTTTTCTTTCAATTCTTTCAAAAGTGAACAACGGCATATAAACCAGAATGATTATAAGCATTCCGAAAAATATCGGCTTTCCCATCTGTGCAGTCCGTTTTGCAATATTATCCACCGTCAGATAGGCCTCCGGTTCTTCCTCCCTTTTACGCAGAACTGTTTCAAGCATTATTATCGAACCTTCAACCAGAATACCGAAATCGATGGCACCAAGGGAAAGAAGATTGGCCTGAACTCCAAAAAAGTTCATAAAAATAAATGCAATCAGCATTGAAAGCGGAATTGTAATTGCAATTACCAGTGCACTTGTCCAACTTCCGAGAAATATTATCAGTAATGCAATAACCAGCAGCACGCCATATGAAATAGTATGGGATACCGTATTTAAAGTTGCATTTACGAGGTCAGTCCTGTCAAGAAAAACATGAATTTTTAAATCTTCAGGAAGTATTTTATCATTCAGTTCATCAACTGCTTCATGTATTTCTTTTAATACCAGTGAAGGGTTTTCGTACCTGAGCAGTTGCACAATACCCTGAATACTTTCAGAATAATCCCTTTTTTTATCAGTATATCCAAAAACTCCCTTTCGTTCAAGATTTCCATATTTTAGGGTTCCCAGGTCATTTATATAAACCGGAATTCCGTCCTGCGTACTTACAACAATTCTTCCGAGGTCTTCCAAATCCTTTATCAAACCAACCCCTCTGATGGTATAAGTCAGATCTCCGCGGTCCATCATACTTCCGCCTGCATTTGAATTATTCCTCTCTATACTCTCAGTTACATCACTAAGGGTAATGTCATATTTTTCAAGTTTCTGTGGGTCAATTTCTATCTGATACTGTGTTGTAAGCCCTCCGAAATTTTGCACATCGGCAACTCCCATTATCTGTTTCAGTCTTGGTATAATCACCCACAATTGCAGGTCGGTAAGCTCTCTCAGGCTGTGTGTTTCGCTTTCAATAAGATAACGAAAAACCTCACCTGTTGGTGAAGTCAGCGGCCCTATTTCGGGCACTGCATCAAACGGAAGTTCAATAGTGGCAATTCTTTCCTGCACCCTTTGCCGGGCCCAGTAATCATCAATACCATCCTTAAAAACCAGCAGAATATTTGAAATGCCGAATAAGTTTTTGCTACGCATAGTTTCCAGACCGGGCAGACCATTTAGTTCCCTCTCCAGCGGAATAGTTATCTGTTGTTCAACCTCTTCGGTTGCAAGTCCGCTTACCTGAGTAATTACCTCAACGGTAACGTCGGCAATATCAGGATAAGCATCAACCGGAAGAACCGACCACGAATAGATACCAACAGCCGCTATTATAACAAAAACAGTGGCAATCAGAAGCCTTCTGTTTATTAATAATTTAAAAAGATCTTGCATATAATCCCGTTTTAGCGAAGGTAAAGGCCTCCGTCAGTAACAATTACACTTCCGTCATCAAGTCCTGAGCGAATCAAAACCTGATTATTGCCAACCGCTTTTACGTTAACCTCTTTACGGATAAAAGTTTCATTATCCGACTGTAAAAACAGGTAACTCCTGTCGCTGTCCTGATAAACTGCCTTTGACGGTACAATAATCACATCCTTTAACTTATGGCGAAAATTCACCGTAACATACATGCCCGATTTCAAAAGTTTATCAGGATTGCTGCATTCCACATACACCTCAACCGAGCGGGTCTGTTCGTTCATAATGTCACTGATATAAACAATTTTTCCTTTTACCGGCCTGTCAGGATTGCTTTCGGTTTTCACCTCCACTTCATCGTCAGGGCTAAGTACGTCAAGGTCTCTTTCCTTAACATTTGCAACGATTCTTACTTTTTCCAGATTTGCCACAATAATTACCGGATCATCATCGGTGCGCAAATATTGTCCTACTGTTACTTCATTTCTTACAATTTCGCCGGAAATGGGTGAAACCACATTAAACGGACGGGAAATATCTACATTTTCTGTATCCTGTTTGTATATTTTCAGCAGTTCAAGGCTCTTTTCATATTCTTTTGCGGCAAGATCAGTTTCAAGTCTGGCTTCTTCAAACTCTTTTTCTGATATTATTTCCGACTCAAAAAGATCTTTTCTGCGGTTATAGTTAATCTCTTTAATTTCTCTTTCACGTTTTGCCTCAAGAAACATTCTTACAGATTCAAGATAATCGGGTGAGAACAGTTCAAACAGCGGTGTTCCCGAAAAAACTTTCTGCCCCAGCCTGACATTCGATTTGATTATTCTTCCGTCAAAAGGAACTGATACCTCAGCATAATTTCCGGGAACAGGTTTTACCACCCCGAAAACGGTCAGTTCATTGCTGAAATCCTGATACTGAACCTTGTTTGTTCTTACAACGGCATTAATTGATGCATCGGCAACTCTTATGGTATCTCTTCTACGTGAAGCACTATTACCTCTGTGCCTTTCATGCCGGCCTCCCTGGCCACTCATCTGACTGCCGCCGCCTCTTAATTGTGATAACTCATTTGTTGTTTTATCAGATGAAGTCTGCTTATTACATGAAACAAAAAGCAGTATTATAAATAATGTATATAAAAACCTGGTCATTATTCAGATATTAAAAAATAAATATTTCAAAGTTATTCAACAGTAAAACAAGATTTAGTTACCGGATAACTTAATTAAACGAACGGGGCTAACTGAAAATGACTGCAGGCGGACCTCTGAATGAGATCGAGGAAAATCCTTCAAAAATAAATAACGGATTTTTATGAAAAGATAAAAATACCTCTCTTAAAAACAAGGTTCCGCTTATTAAAGCCGAAACAGAAGTAAAATAATATACAAAAGTATTAATAAACTCTATTACAAGATATTCTGACGAGGTATGACTGTGAACGGGATTTCCCTTTGAATCCTTTTTATAGGGATGTGAATGAACAATTTTACCTCCGTCCACATAATGAACATGTTCAAAAAAAGTATTACCGGCAAAAAAGAATAAAAAGAAAATAAGCAAAAGCATACCCCCTGCCTTTTTAATCTTTCTTTTTGTATTCTTTCTTTCAAACATGGCGGCAAATATAATTAATCGGTTATATAAAAGGATATTAAATTTGAAAAAACTCAATTTATTTTCCGGAAAGCACCAGGCAAACCACTATCAGACAATAATAATATTCTTTTGTTAAATAATCTGAATTTGCAGTTTGCACCAGAATTTAAAAAGGAAAAAAATCTGAGAAGTTAATTAAAAACCAATCAGACAGAACATACAACTACAAAAATTCACGGTAAATATTCAGTGCCGTCCATGCATCGGTAGCGGCATAAATCCGTTGTGCCTCGGTCAATCTGACTGCTTCCCAGTTTGAAAGCTGCTGCGATTTTGAGATACGGAACCCCAAAACAATGGCGGCCAGCTTTTTAAGACTAAAATTTTCTATACCTGTCTCTTTTGCGTAATCCTGAAGTTCAACAAAACCGGCCGGCTCAAAACCTGAAATTTCCTGTAAAGCTTTAATATCGTCATGAATTGCCACACCGGGTTTGATAATATCCGGGTTTTTAAGAATTTCCACAATTGACTCAGGCAGTCCCAGTTTATTTATTCTAATCAAAAAAGCATCATTATTTGTGGAAAACTGCAGCAATGCCACACTGTTAACATTGCCCTTTTTAAAAGAAGGCCGGGTTTCGGTATCAAAGCCCAGCACTGTCTGTTCTGAGAGGTATTTTGCCACATTATCAATCTGTTTGTATTTATCAATAACGTATATATCTCCCGTAAACCACCGCAGTGGCAATTCATCCAGCTCTTCTTTTGTTATACTTTTTTTAAACATAATCACAAATCTTCAGAGTCTGTTCCCAGAAACCGGTCAAGCCATGCCGGGCCATCATTTTTCGTACTTTCACTGCCAGACTGCAACGGATTTTCATGAACCGGAAATTCAGTTTCGTCAACAATTAATTTATGCACTGCCCGCAAAACATTTACCAGCCTTTGCCCCCAAAAAGCCCTGAAATGGGAAACACAATCATAAAGTGCATCATTCATTATATCTTCAGTGCCAAAACTGTAGGAGGTCAAAAAATCTTTCAAATCCTGATAAATATCCATCAGACTTTCAGAAATACTTGCCGTAACCATCTCTTCGCCAAACTGAATTTCAGGATCAAAAACTTCATAATAGCTGTCAAATTCACCAAGCAGCATAAGCCAACTTTGCTGCAGCATATTGTAATCAAGTTCTGTAACAAACTTTTCAAGCGAATCATCCAGAACTTTTTCATTTTCGGGCAGCATTGAGGCTTTCAAATAAAGCAGCGGCAAAACTTTCTGCATATTCCCTATATTTTGGGCAGCCGGCAGATAACCGGCATTTTCAACAAGCCTGCAATATTCACTTGCCACTGTTACAAATTCAACAACATTTTTTGAATAAACCAATGAATGTAAATCCCGATCCGGCATACTTTTTTATTATAAAAACAGCTGTAAAAGTAATAAAGATTTTAAGAAAGGAAATTGAAATTACTGAATTAACACCAAAAATCCGGTTGTTTTATTTTTCTATTCCTCAATAAAATATCTTAACTGATCAAGCATAATCGGCACATCTTCAACATCTACGCCCTGCTCAACAAGATGCGGCAAATCTTCTTCAAAAACAGTTAAAAATTCAGTTTCCGAAAAGCCATCCCTGGAAATAGATTTTTTATAAAAATCAAGTGCTGACTTTCTGTTTCCGATACTCCACTGCACATGTCCCATATTTAAATAGTCGTGCTTGTTCGGTTCACTTTCAGTTAATCTGTTGTAATATTTTTCAGCCTGTTCTTTTTTTCCGGTCAAAAAAGAGCACCACGCAATAGGTCGCCACACTTTTTTATTGCCGGGTGCCAGATATTCAACTTTAAAATATGATTTCAGTGCTTCATCATATTCGTCAAGTTCCAGCAGACTGTGCCCTATATTAAGCTGCGTATTGAGATTGTCAGGTTCGACTGCTTCAACTGCCCTGTAATATTCAAGTGCTTTGCCGGGCTGATTTAAATTCCGGTAGCAGACGGCAATTTTTTTAAGATTCCACAATTTGTTAATGTCATAAAGTTCAGCTTTAAGGTATCCGTCCAGTGCATTTTCAAAATCGCCAAGTTTCTGATAACTGAAAGCAAGCTTCTGAAACAGTTCTCCGTTTTTCTCTTTCTTCAGCAAAAAATTGAATATTTCGGCAGCCTCTTCAAAATGATTTTTGGCAAAATAATATTCACCAATATTTTTCATCATTTCAAAGTCTTCCTTTATTATTTCTCCAAAAGCAGATTTATTATGAAAATCCAGACGCCAGTTAAAAATATCATCAAAATCATTTCTGCGCGGAAAAAGCTTATAAAACCTGTATAAATCCTGAATATACCGGTTTGACACAAAATCTTCACTGCTGTCAGGGTCAGTCAGTTCCTCATCCTTTTGAAGCTCTTTAAGCTGCTCCATCTCCGCATTTATTCCCCGCGCCATAAACTCACGATTTTCTCTGGGCAGATTCTGCAAACTGAAACAAAACGAATATTTATCGGAATTACACAAAACCGGTGCGCTGCTGAGTGCATCAATCAGGCGTTTTGTGATATTGTCGCCAAAATCGGGAATATCTGCAATTTCAGGATTTTCAGGAAAAAACGGCATAAACCAGTTTCCGGTTTCACTATAAAACGGAAATGATTTAAGCAGTGCAAATGAGCCTAAAAAAACATCGGCACCTTCCATCTGAAGTTCAGAAAATTCCTGCATTTTATCCATCAGTCCGGGAGAATCACTGAAAATTTCCTCCCAGTCGGGGTTTCTGTCTTCCGAAAAACCTTCGTCCATCAGGCTGTCAAGATTTATTTTGTCCTTCAGATTAGGGCTGATTTTAATCATTTCAGGCAAAATTTCGTCTCGTATGCGCTGCTGAAGCTTTTCTGTTTCCTTACTGCGAATAAGCTGAACTATTATCCGCTCAACGTTTTTTCTGAATCCGGGATTTTCGTTCAATATTTTTAAACGGCCGGTAATTGCCGGATAAAATGAAATTCTGGAATCGTAACGGTATAAATTAATTAGCAGCCCTGTAAGTGCCCTCTGATTTATTTCTGCCTCTTCCGAATCATAAGCATCAAACAGAAGATTAAGTTTTTCAACATCAAAATACCGCTGTAAACTTAGCATAACGGCAGAAACAAACAGCGATTTGTAAGCACTCAGCACAACAGGACTAAGCATAAAACTTCGCAGGGCATCTGCATCTTCAGATGAAAACTTATCGGAAAGCCACACATGATGAAACAGTTTCATCATCTTTTTCTGATGTTCTTTTGCCGCTTTAAGAGAAGCTTCAGCATCCCCGCCGGCTTCATCGGTCAGATAAAAATCATCAAATTCGGAAATAAAAAGTGGCAGTGAAGGGATAAAATCATTTTTCAGCAGTCGTTTTTTTTCATATTCAATTGATGAAGAAATCCTTAAAAGTACTGCTTCATTAATTTTATCGGCAAGTTCATAAACTGAAACTATCAGCTTCCTGTAAATTTTTTTGCGCTCAGGGTCTTTAATTCCCTCAACTGTATATTTCAGCATAAAATGATATGTTTCCTCAAGACTTCGGTATTCATCATAATATACTCCCAACCCGTACTCCGAAATTATTTTACCAAGCATGTCAAATGCAGGTTTAAGCCTGCGTGATGCAAGATTATTACTTATTTCCGCATACCATTTTTTAAAATCACTTTGTGCCATACTCCTTATTTATTATTCAAATTAAGGCAAAATCTGAAACAATCAAAAAATAAACCATCTGTGTTTTCATGCGAAAATGTCAGTTTTAGTTTTGAACAGATTGCCTATTATTTTAATTTTACAAAAAATCCTTTTAAAAAAA
>CAZXTX010000095.1:0-7995 GCA_964643695.1 uncultured Mariniphaga sp.
AGGATTTGTTGTTTCCTTTATTGAAAGAGTCAGACCGGGTTCATTATTTTTAAATTCAAATTTTACTTTTTCCGAAAACTTTTCAAATTCATCTATCAGCTTTTCCTTTTTACTATTTGAAATAACAATTATGGCAGTTGCTTCTCTTGCAATTGCGTTTCTCAGGTTTCCACCGTCAAAATCAGAAAGTCCGGTTGAAAAGCTGCGGTTGGCATTCCATAAAAAACGGTTCAGGATTTTTATTGCATTTCCCCGGTTTTTTTCAATGTCGTCACCCGAATGTCCTCCTAAAAGTCCTGTAACTGAGATTTTAAAAGCAGATGAATCTTGCGGTAGAGGTTGTTTTGTAAACTGAAGTGAAGCGACAGTGTCTATTCCGCCTGCACAGCCTATGAATATTTCACCTTCGTCTTCCGAATCGAGATTCAGTAAAACAGTGCCTTCAAAAAAGCCGGGTTCGAGTGCAAAAGCACCGGTTAAACCGGTCTCCTCATCAACTGTGAAAAGGCATTCCAGCGGGCCGTGTTTAATATTGTCAGCTGCAAGAACAGTCAGCTGGGCAGCAATGCCGATTCCGCAATCGGCACCAAGCGTTGTTCCGTTTGCTTTTACCCATTCATCTGCAATAACCGGTTCAATGGGGTCAGTGTCAAAATTAAAATCTTTATCGCTGTTTTTTTCGCACACCATATCCATGTGCGACTGTAATACAACTGTGGATGTATTTTCCATTCCTTTTGCCGCAGGTTTGGAAATTAACAGATTCCCGGATTTGTCGGTTTTATACGGGAGCTTGTGTTTTTTTGCAAAATCAATTAAATATGTTCTGATTTTTTCTTCTTTTTTTGAAGGGCGCGGTACCCCGCATATTTCTTCAAAATAGCTAAAGAGCGGTTGCGGATAGAGTTTTTCCAAAATTTTCATCATCGTAAAAAATGTTTATTGCTGTAAATATGGTGAAAACATAATAAAGTTTATTTGAATTATTAAAACTTATTTAGCAATAAAACTTCTGATTTATTTCTGTTTACTGATAAAAGAGAAAAATCAACAAATATTTATTGAAAATATTAAAATAAAAATTGGTTTTTAATTAATGAAATGATGTATATTGCATCATAGTTTTGAAAATCTGTTCATGAATGAATCAATTATTTACACCCTCATTCAGAATATTGCTGTCCTGCTGGCACTTGCCCTGCTGTATGAAAGTTTTTGGCTTCAAAGTCATAAACCGTTAAGTCTGATTTCAAAAATAATTACAGGTATAATTCTTGGTTTAATCGGGTTAGTTCTAATGAAAATACCCTGGATTTTGGTACCGGGTTTATCCTTTGATGTAAGAACCGTGATGCTGGTAAATTCCGGTGTGTTTTTCGGACCGCTGCCAACAATTTTAGCAATGCTTATTACAGGTGCTTTCAGGGCAATTATAGGGGGTGACGGAGTTTGGATGGGACTTACTACCATTGTTTCATCCGGAACTATTGGCATTTTATGGTCGGGATGGAGAAAAAAATGGAAAATAATTGATACACCACTTGAATTTTTGGTACTTGGGTTTATTGTGCATGCATTTATGATGGGTGCCGTATTTTTATTGCCTGCTGAAAGGGTTTATGAATCTTTAAGATTACTGGCTTTGCCAATGATAATTGTTTTTATTCCTGGTACTATGCTTTTGGGAATGCTTCTGGCTGCTCAAAAACGCAATTTTCAGAACAGGATTGAAAAGGAAAAATTATACGTTAAAGAGCATGAATTAAGAGAAGAAGTTGTTAAGAAACAAAGGCAAATTGAAGAACAGCTGGAAAAGTACAGTAAACTAAACAAGGGATACAGAACGCAGAACAAGGAACTGAAACTGGCCAAAGAGAAAGCAGAGGAAAGCGACAGGTTGAAATCTGCCTTTCTTGCTAATTTATCACATGAAATAAGAACACCCATGAATGCAATTATGGGATTTGCAGGTTTGCTTGACAACAATGAATTGTCAGAAGAAAATAGAAAAAAATATGTTGAAATAATTAAAAACAGCGGTAAATATTTGCTTTCGATAATCAATGATATTTTAGAAATATCGCAAATAGAAGCCGGACAGGTGGAACTGAACAAAAACAGAGTTGAGGTTAATGCTTTTATGAAAAGTATTTATGATGTTTTTAAAATTTCAGTAGAACAGTCAAACAAAAATATCAAATTCAGGCTCCAAACCATAGTTACTGAAACTCCACTTATATTTAATACCGATGAGGTTAAATTGAATCAGATAATAATAAATTTGTTAACCAATGCTCTGAAATTTACAAAAGAGGGAGAAATTTTATTGGGTTATGAAAATAACGGTAACAATGAAATAACCTTTTTTGTTAAAGATACAGGAGTGGGTATTTCTCCTGAAAATCATATTGTTATTTTTGAACGGTTCAGACAGCTTGAAGATAATAATACCGGTAATTCTCCCGGTTCAGGGCTTGGGCTGCCAATCACCAAAGCTTATGTTGAAATGATGGAAGGGAGCATAAAACTGATTTCTGCCGAAAATGAAGGTTCAGAATTCAGAATTACTTTCCCTTTTAATCAGCCGGGCCGCACAATTAAACCTGAAATAAAGATGCCTGAAACTAAACCGGTTGTCAGGACAGCCAATGGAAAAAAAGTCATACTGGTTGCCGAGGATGAAGAAATAAACTGGTTTTTTATAGAGCAGGTTTTATCCAGATATAATTACAAACTTATCAGAGTGGAAAACGGCAAGGAAGCTGTTGATATTTGCAAAAATAACAACAATATTGATTTGGTGCTTATGGATATAAAAATGCCGATAATGAACGGATACGAAGCTTTGGAGGAAATCCGGAAGTTTAACCCGAAATTGCCTGTAATTGCCCAGACTGCTTATGCTTTGCCTAATGATATTGAAAAAATGAAACTGGTATTTGATGATTATATTACCAAACCAATTAACCGGCAACTGCTAATTGAAAAAATAGCAACAGTTAAAGCATCGCTGCAATAATCTTTTTTATTATTTTAGATATAAATTGCTGTCGCCGTAACTTAAAAAACGGTATCCGTTGTTAAGCGCAAAATCATAAACCTTTTTCCAGTCATCTCCCAAAAATGCACTTATAAGCAGCAGCAAAGTACTTTGCGGCAGATGAAAATTGGTGATAATGCCACCGGTGAGTTTAAAACTGTATCCCGGTAAAATTATTATTCTGGTTGAAAAGCTGAGGGTGTCGCTTTTAGTTTCATTAAGGTAATTTAAAATGTTTTCCAGTGATTTTCGGACAGTTATATTTACGTTGTTTGAATAAGGTTCCCACTGGCCGATTTCAATGTTTGTGCTGAGTTGTTTTTTATTTTCAAGTTTTAGCCCAAGCCAGTATAAACTTTCGAGCGATCTTACCGAAGTAGTGCCCACTGCAATAATTTTTCCTTTACTCTGAAGAAGCTCCTTAATAAATTGCATTGAAACAACTACCTGTTCATTGTGCATTTCATGACCGGCAACTGTTTCCGATTTTACCGGTTTAAAAGTGCCGGCTCCCACATGCAGGGTAATTTCCATTGAGGAGATATTATTTTTCTTTAACTCTGAAAGAATTTCCCGGGTAAAATGCAGTCCAGCCGTTGGTGCGGCAACTGAACCGTCATTTTTCGCATACACGGTCTGATAGCTGATATTGTCACCCGGTTCGGTATCACGGTTTAAATATGGCGGAATTGGCAGGATTCCTGCATTTTCAATAATTTCAGAAAATGTAAATCCGTTATTCCAGATGAATTCAATATATGACGTGTTTTCTTTACTATCTGTTTTTTTTGCCTTTAGTTCAACGGTTTTGCCGTTTATAACAAACTTTCTCGATAATTCACCTTTCTTCCATTTTTTTGCATTTCCAATCATGCATTTCCATGTAACTGTTTCGGTTTTACTGAATGCAACCTGATAGTCATTTGGAATTACCGGTTCAAGGCAAAAAATTTCAATTTTGGCACCGGTCTCTTTCCAAAAGAACAGCCGGGCATGAATAACTCTGGTGTTGTTAAAAATCAGTGTACTGCCGGAAGGAATATGATTTGTGATATTTTTGAATTTTTCATCTATAATATCACCGTTTTTCCAAATCAGCAGTTTTGACAAATCCCGTTTTTCTGCCGGATATTTTGCGATTTTTTCTTCGGGCAGAATATAACTGTAATCACTTATTTTTATGTTTTCGAAATCTTTCAATTATCTCGGTGTTTAAATAATTCTGCAAAAATAAGCCAAATTCGGATGGATAAAAAAATGTATTTTTGTAAAAAAAAGGTTATGATTAAAATTGGTGACAGAGTTAAATTTCTTAATGATGTAGGCGGCGGAATTGTTACAGGATTTTTGGGTAAAAACATGGTAACAGTGGAAAATGAAGTTGGTTTTGAAGTTCCTTATCCTGTTTCAAAACTTATTAACGTTGATGACCCAAAACTTAATAAAGACAGTAATATTGCAAATGCTGTTCTGCCTGAAAAATCACCCGAACCGGAAAAAATCATAAAACCTAAAGGTAAAATAGTGGCGGGTAAGGATTCTCCCGATTTTTATTTTTGCTTTTTGCCGGATAATCCGCAAAATCCGGTTTCGGGTGATATAAAACTGGTTTTTGTTAATGACAGCAACTTTATTGTGCTGTTTCATTATTCACATTTTTTTGAAGGAAAATACAAATCGGTTTTACATGGCAAAGCTCAGCCAAATACAAAGAGGGAACTTGAAATAATCACTCAGTCTGATTTGACGGAACTTCCCGAATATAGTTTTCAGCTGTTGTTTTTTCGCGACGGACAAACAGAGAGTTTTCCATCTGTGAACAAACAGTTCAGGGTTAATCCGGTAAAGTTTTACAAAGAGAAAAGTTTTAAGGCTAATTCGTTTTTCTCTCGAAATGCACTGATTTATAAAATTTCTGATAATATTTTAACAGATGAAATTGACAAGTTAACTGATGATGATTTTCGAAAATTAATTAAAGACAAAGAGAAAAATCAATTAGAGAAAAGAGATACCAAAGCTAAAATGCCTGAAGTTATTGAAGTTGATTTGCATATTCATGAACTGATTGACAATCCTTCAGGTCTTGAAAACAGGGAAATTCTTGAAATTCAGCTTGAAAAGGTTGAACGCGAAATGAATTATGCAATTCAAAACAGGGCAGGACGTATTGTTTTTATTCATGGTGTCGGACAGGGTGTGCTGAAGCAGGAAGTTTTAAAACTGCTTAAATCAAAATTCAGCCGATACTATGTTCAGGATGCTTCATTTAAGGAATACGGGTATGGAGCTACAATGGTGATTCTAAGAAACAGATAGACAAGATTATTTTCAGTGTTGTTTTCTGTTAATACTCATTGTTATTTCGTAATTTTGTGCCGGCAGGCTGCTTTATCGCTCCGGTTTATGCCGGGGAGGAAAGTCCGGGCAACGAAGGGCACTGTGCTTCCTAACAGGAAGATTTCCGAAAGGGAATATCAGCGTAACAGAAAATAACCACCTTGTTTTTTAACGGGGAACGGGTGAAAAGGCGGGGTAAAAGCCCACCGGTGGCTGTGGTGACACAGTCAGCCGTACGCATCACAGGTTGCAAAGCCAAATATATCCTGATTGCGCGGCTGTTGCAGCGCAGCGGTGTTGCCCGCATCGCTTTCGGATGCACAATGGAAGTCAGGAGGGGTAGGCTGCAGTGATTCGTATAGCAATATGCGGACAAGACAAATGATAAAGGCTTTTTGTTGAAAAACAAAAAGTTACAGAACCCGGCTTACAGGCCTGCCTTTTTTTCTTTTTTATTGTAAAATAATATTCAAATACTGTTAAAAGTTAAGTTCTTATTCGCATTTATTTAAAAATACATGTTTGTGTCTGATTTTTAAGAGAATTTAGCATTGAATTATTGTTAATCATTTTTTTACCCCTGTTCAATTCATTAAATTTGCATCTTCAAAATTTAAAGAGAAGTTATGGCATTTGTAACCAAAATATTAGGAAGAATACTCGGAAATAAATCAGAAAGGGACATAAAGGAAATTGATCCGGTTGTTGATTTGGTAAAAGAGGAATATAAACGGATTATTCTATTGTCAAATGATGAACTCAGAGATGAAACCGATAAGTTAAGGGAGATCATTAAAGAGAGGATTAAAGCAGAGGAAGATGAAATTGTCAAATTGAAAGAGAAGGCTGAAGATGCAGAAATTCAGGAAAGTGAAGAGATTTTTAAAGAAATTGACAAGCTTGAGGAAAGTATAGATGTGAAAATTGAAGAAGTGCTTAACGAGATACTGCCTACTGCATTTTCCATTGTTAAGGACACTGCACGAAGATTTTTTGAAAATGAGGTTGTTGAGGTTACTTCAAGAGAATATGACAAAAATCTGGCTTCCAAACGTGAAAGCATAATCATAAAAGGTGAAAAGGCTCTCTGGAAAAATCACTGGATTGCCGGTGGGAACATGATTAAGTGGGATATGATACATTATGATGTGCAGCTTGTTGGCGGTATTGTGCTTCATCAGGGAAAAATAGCGGAAATGGCAACAGGTGAGGGAAAAACACTTGTGGCAACACTTCCCGTTTTTCTGAATGCACTTGCAGGCAGGGGAGTACATGTGGTTACGGTTAACGATTATCTTTCAAAAAGGGATGCCGAATGGATGGGCCCCATTTATGAATTTCACGGGCTTTCGGTTGACTGTATTGACAAATATCAGCCAAATTCGGAAGAGCGCCGGAATGCATATGAAGCCGATATTACTTACGGTACAAACAATGAGTTTGGTTTCGACTATCTGCGCGATAATATGGCAATCAATCCCGAAGACCTTGTACAGAGGAAGCATCATTATGCAATTGTGGATGAGGTTGACTCGGTACTTGTTGATGATGCACGTACACCGCTTATCATTTCAGGGCCTGTTCCCAAGGGCGAAAATCAGCAGTTTGAAGAGCTGAAGGATTATGTTGAGAAATTGTACAGGGCACAGAGAGACTTTGTAAATAAAGTGTTTATTGAGGCAAAACGCCTGCTTACAAAGGAAAATGCAACAGATGATGAGAAAAAAGAAGGCGGATTGCTGTTGCTTCGTGCACACAAGGGGCTGCCAAAAAATAACTCAATAATTAAATTTCTCAGTGAGGAGGGGATGAAGGCTCTTCTCACAAAAACCGAGAATTTTTATATGCAGGACAATAACAAGAATATGTATATTGTTACCGATCCTCTCTATTTTATTATTGAAGAAAAAATGAATTCGGTAGAGTTAACCGACAAGGGAATTGATTTAATCTCAGTAGGTTTTGACGACCCTAATTTTTTTGTAATGCCCGATATGGGGGCAAAAATGGCTGATTTGGAAAATGCCGGGCTTCCGCCGGATGAACTTCGTGATAAAAAGGATATTCTTCTTCAGGATTATGCCGTAAAATCTGAACGTGTTCACACTATTAACCAGTTGCTAAAAGCATATACCATGTTTGAAAAGGACGTGGAATATGTGGTGATTGACAATAAGGTTAAAATTGTTGACGAGCAGACAGGCCGCATAATGGAAGGTCGTCGTTATTCAGATGGCCTGCATCAGGCGATTGAAGCAAAGGAGAGGGTAAAGGTGGAAGCTGCCACCCAGACTTTTGCCACCATCACCCTTCAGAACTATTTCAGAATGTATCATAAACTTGCCGGTATGACCGGAACTGCCGAAACCGAAGCCGGCGAATTCTGGGATATTTACAAGCTTGAGGTGGTGGTGATTCCCACCAACCGTCCAATAATTCGCGATGACCACGATGACCTTGTATATAAAACAAAACGGGAAAAATATAATGCGGTAATTGATGAAATTCTTGATTTAAACCAGAAGGGAAGACCGGTTCTGGTTGGTACAACTTCGGTTGAGATTTCTGAACTGCTGAGTCGTATGCTGAAAAGAAGCAATATTAAGCATAATGTT
>CAZXTX010000095.1:8095-10148 GCA_964643695.1 uncultured Mariniphaga sp.
TCACAGTTTTATGCTTCACTGGAAGATGATTTGATGAGACTTTTCGGTTCCGACCGTATTTCAGGAATAATGGACAGGCTCGGACTTAAAGAGGGTGAAGTTATTCAGCACTCAATGATATCCAAATCAATTGAAAGAGCTCAGAGAAAAGTTGAGGAAAACAACTTTGGCATCAGAAAACGGCTGCTTGAATATGACGATGTGATGAACTCGCAGCGTGAGGTTATTTACAAGCGCAGAAAGCACGCCTTATTTGGGGAACGGCTCGAGGTTGACCTCCTGAATATGATGTATGATTCTGCCGAGGATATTGTTGCAGAATACCATGGAACTGATCAGTTTGAGGATTTTAACATGGAACTGCTGAGAATGCTTTCTATTGAATCGCCAGTAACCCAGGAAGAGTTCAAACAACTGAATCCTTCTGAAATAACAGAGCGTATTTATAAGAAAATGATAGAAAGTTACAACCGGAAAGTTGAAACTATTTCAAAGCAGGCTTACCCGGTTATTAAAAATGTTTATGAAACCAAGTCGCAGATATATAAAAATATAGTGGTTCCGATATCTGACGGGAAACGTATTTTTCAGATTGTATGTAATCTCGAAAAAGCTTATCAGAACAAGGGAAAGGAACTTGCAAAATCATATCAGAAACAGGTTGTGCTGCACACAATTGACGAAGCCTGGAAAGAACAGCTCCGTGAGATGGACGACCTGAAACAGTCGGTGCAAAGTGCAACATACGAACAGAAAGACCCGCTGCTTATTTACAAGTTTGAATCGTTTAACCTTTTTAAAGTGATGATTAACAAGGTAAACAAAGATGTGGTTGGAACGCTTATGAAAGGCCATATACCGATTCAAAGCCCCGATCAGGTGCGGCAGGCTGATGAGCGTAAACGTACTGATATGAGCCGTTACAAAACCCAGAAATCTGATTTGCCCGGTGTTGAAAACCCGATGCACGATGCAAATATGCAAACCGGTGAGCGTTCTCGTCCTGAACCGGTTCGGGTTGAGAAAAGGGTTGGAAGAAACGATCCATGCCCGTGCGGCAGCGGTAAAAAATACAAACAGTGCCATGGAAGGCTTGGATAGATTAATTTTTAAAAAAGAAAGTCTGATAATCTAAATTAGTTGAAAAAAATAAAAATATGATTAACCTTTTAAATTTTATTCACTGGAATGCCAGTCCCGAATTGTTTAATTTAGGCCCTCTTTCAGTTCGCTGGTATGGCCTGTTGTTTGCCGGCGGATTTTTAATCGGCTATTATATCGGCGAAAAAATGCTTAAATCGGAGAATGTTTCCCAAAAATGGATTGATTCGCTTTTCTTTTATATAATTATTGCAACTGTTGTTGGTGCCCGTTTGGGGCATGTTTTCTTTTACGGCTGGGAATACTATTCACAGCATCCGGCAGAAATTTTCAAGGTGTGGCATGGCGGGCTTGCAAGTCATGGCGGTGCCATCGGAATTATAATTGCACTGCTGATTCATTCAAAGCTGATAACCAAACGAAATGTTTTGTGGACAATTGACCGTATTGTTGTGCCAACGGCTCTGGTAGCGGCATTTATAAGAATGGGAAATCTGATGAACTCGGAAATTTACGGAGTTGAGACAAGCCTGCCGTGGGGATTTATTTTTGAACGCAACGGCGAAACGGTTCCGAAACATCCCACGCAGATATATGAAGCTCTTGCATATTTGTTATCCTTTGGAATTCTGATGTACTTTTATCTTAAAACGCGAAATAAATACAGGGAGGGCTTTCTTACCGGACTGTTTTTCGTATTAATTTTTGCTGCACGCTTTTTCATTGAATTTATAAAGGAAGACCAGGAAACTTTTGAAGCCGGTATGGCCTTGAATATGGGACAGTGGTTAAGTATTCCGTTTGTTGCTGCCGGAATTTACCTGATTGTACGTGCACTTAAACGGCCGGAAAAGATTTATAGAGATTCAGTTAAAAAATCTCGTGTCAAAAATAAATAACGCGGTTTCATAAATATTGTAATTGAAATCTTCTCAAAGGGATTAAACTGTAA
>CAZXTX010000096.1:0-10110 GCA_964643695.1 uncultured Mariniphaga sp.
TTGTCTGTTTCCTGCTTTTTAACTGCAAGTAAATCGGAAGGCATCCCCTCCTTTAAAAAGTTTATTTCAAATTCGGCAAGTTCATTCTTTTCATGAAAATCAAAATCGTAGCTGTCAATTATCCTTTCAAGGTAGCGCCCGCTTGTGAAGTGCTGGTTTATATCAATTTCGTTGAATTTTACGGGTGAGAAAATTAGTTGGTCATCTGATACCGGTGATTCAATCTTTCCGGCATTTTCGCCAAATACGCTTTCCTTATATTTAGGAAAGTTCTCAAAATCGGTAAGCCGTACAATTCGTTTTGAAACAGAATCGAGCACCAGCCAGTTGCTGGTAGCCTGAATTATGATATTGTTATTTTGATCCACAAAATTGAAATCGCGGTAACCGAAAAATCCGTCAGTGCCGCGTGACCATGTTTCAAGTGTGAAATCTTCTCCCCATACCGGACGGTGTCCGATTTTTACCAGCAGTCTTGAAAGCACCCAGAATTGTCCCTCCTTTTTCAGGTTATCATAGCCGAAACCTAATTTTGAAGCATGTTCCCAGGCAATATCCTGCATTTGGTAAAACATGAATGATGTGGAAAGTTTCCCAAAGCGGTTAATGAAATAGGAGCGGGTTGATAAATGGTTGATATGTTTCATTTTGTACAAAACTTTTTTTGCAAATTTATCTAAATGCGGGCTTTTCTGCAATTTATGCTCACCTTGAGCTTGTCAAACTTAATATTGACAAGTTGGTATAATTATCAAAAACCGAAATCAGATACTATATTTCATCGGTCAGTTCGTCTAAAAATGCATGCAGTTCATTCCTGACAACCGGTTTTAGAAGTTTTCTGACTTCTTTATGGTAATTGTTCATCCATTCCGTTTCATTCTTATTAAGGAGAGTAAAATCGATCAGTTTTGTGTCAATAGGGCAAAGCGTCAGAGTTTCAAAACCAAGGAATTTGCCAAATCCGGTTGTTTCCTTTTCAATACATAAAATCAGATTTTCAGTTCTGATTCCATATTCACCTTTACGGTAGAGGCCGGGCTCGTTTGAGATAACCATGCCGGGTGAAATCGCTGTTTCGTTATATTCTTTTCTGATTGAAACCGGACCTTCGTGTACGTTCAGAAAATGGCCTACACCGTGTCCGGTTCCGTGTCCGTAATCAAGGCCGCTTTCCCACAATGCCCTGCGTGCCAGAATATCAAGCTGGCAGCCCTTTGTGCCTACCGGAAACTTTGCAGCCGATAAGGCTATCATTCCTTTAAGCACCAGAGTAAAATCTGTTTTTTGCTGCTGTGTAACTTCACCAAGTGCAATGGTGCGGGTAATATCGGTGGTGCCGTGCAGATATTGTCCGCCCGAATCGAACAGCAGAATCCCTTCGGGCTCTAAAGTGAGTGCTTCTTCTTTACCGACATTCAGATGTACAATTGCACCGTGTTCTTTGTATCCGACTATTAAAGGAAAGCTTTCACCAATAAAATCTTTCTGTTGCGAACGAAATTCTGTAAGTTTTTCACGGACATCATATTCGGTAATAGTTTCTTTGCCAATATTTTCTTTCAGCCAAAAAAGAAACTCGATTAGTGCAGCACCGTCCTTTTTCATTGCCTCACGAAATCCGGCAAGTTCGGTTTTATTCTTTTCTGCCTTTAGCAGTGCAGCAACAGATGTGCTTTCAATTATTTCATTGTCAGGCTGAAGCTGACTATATATGGCATAATTTGAGGAGACGGAATCAAGAAAAATCTTTTTCCCTTTTATGGTTTTCAGCCACCCGGGAAAATCATCGTAATCTTTTAGCTGAATTTTTTCGCTTTCTAATGCTGTTTTTAATTTTCGTGAAAGTTTTACGGGATTAATAAACAGAATCCATTCATTTTTTCCTGCAACGCCCCATCCTGTGAAAACAGGATTATATGTTATGTCGGAACCTCTCAGGTTAAACAGCCATGCAACTTCATCGAGAGCCGTAATAATCTGAAAATCGGCTTTATGTTTTTTTAATTCACTTGCAATTAGTTCTTTTTTGATTTTTCTTGAAATTCCGGTAATTGATTTTTTTAGTTCAAAAACAGGATTTTCAGGGATTTCCGGCCTGTTTTTCCATATTTTTTCAAAAAGGTCGGGAGATTCTACGAGTAGAATTCCGTTTTTTTTCAGTGAATTTTCAAGATTTCTGAAAGCCGCAACTGAAATTGTTTGCGGGTCGAAACCTGCTCTGCTGCCCTGTCTGAGATTTTGTGCAAGCCATGTTTCAGGTGAAACCGCTTCCGGCACACGAAGTTTATGAAGTTTGATTCCGGTTCCTTTAAGCTGTTCTTCTGCCTGAATAAAGTAACGGCTGTCAGTCCATAATCCTGCGTCTTCATGAGTTACAACAACAATACCCCACGAACCGGTAAAACCGGAAATAAATGCACGGGTTTGCCAGCGTTCGGGTAAATATTCACTTCCATGCGGCTCGGTTCCCGTAATGTACCATGCATCAAGGTTGTGTTTAAGCATCTCAAGCCTGAGTGCTTTTAGCCGGTGACGGATGTCATTCATTTTTTAAAGAATTGCCTTACAAAGTAGTTGATTGACGGAGCCGGAATCTGACTGTAGTCAATTTCATCTTCGGAATAAAACCTGAATTCGAGAATATCATCCATTGCCTTTAGATTTTCTGTTGATTCGGGAATTGCACGAAAAGCTATATCAAGTGTAAAAACAGTTATACCCGAAAAAATATATTCGTTGGGTGCCGATGTAAAATATTCCAGAGTTTTCACCTTTAATCCCAGTTCTTCATGCAGTTCGCGTGTCAGAGCCTCCTCTGCTGTTTCTCCCGGGTCGAGAAACCCTCCCGGCAGGTCTAACTTTCCGTAGTCGGGTTCCACACCGCGCTTTGTGAGGAGCAATCTGCCCTCTTCATTTACAACAAGTGCTGCCACGGCGGCTGCCGCATTTATATAAAAATGAAAACCGCAGTTATCGCATTTGAATGAAAGGTCGGTGCGCAACTTTAGCCGGGCTGAACCGCATTTAGGACAAAACTTATATATTTTTGAAGGGTGTGTTTTATGCATTAGTCAATAATTTTTATGGCTTTAAGCCAGTCGTAAAACAAATCGGGCCATTTGTCAACCGGCAGATTGTTTTGTTTCATTCCGAAACCATGTCCGCCCTGTGCAAAAATATGCATTTCGGCAGGTACATTGTTTTCTTTAAGTGCCAGATAAAATTCTACGGAATTTCGTGGTAAAACGCCTGTGTCATCATCCGGAAGAATCAGGAACGTGGGCGGAGTTTCGGGTGTAACATTAAGTTCATTCGAATATTTTTTCACCAGTTCGCGGTTGTGCCCCTCTCCAATCAGATTTTTTCTTGACCCCATATGCCCGTATTCTTCGCTGAAAGTGATTACCGGATACAGGAGCAGCATAAAATCGGGGCGGCTGCTCATTTTTTCAACCGGGTTGCTGCTTTCGGGGTTTCCCGGGTCGAAACTTGTGCCAACGGTTGAGGCCAGATGACCGCCTGCCGATGAACCTGCAATACCGATTTTGGCCGGATTGATTCCCCATTCCCGTGCACTGCTGCGTACTATGCGAACTGCCTGGCGGGCATCATTAGCAGGAATTTCATGTTTGCCGTAGGGCAGTCTGTATTTAAGCACAATTCCGGCAATACCCCTCTCGCTGAGCCACTTTGCCATGTCGTGCCCTTCATGGTTTATTGCAAGTCCGCCGTATCCGCCACCCGGACAGATTACCACTGCCGCACCTTTGTTTTTTTCTTTTTCCGGAAGATAAACAAACAGTTCTGCCTCAGAAATTTTATTGCCGTCTATCCAGCCTGTTTTTTTATCAGGTTCGTCATCCTTGTTTTTAGTTACTTCGGCTTCGGGCCAAACCTTTAAAACTTTATCCTGTGCAGCAAGAGTGCCGGCTGCAAAAAAGAGCATTAAAAAATAAGTTAAAAATTTCATTTTATTTTGATTTTGATCCTGTGAAATAATTTTCCTTGTCAGCAAAAAGAATGTTAAAAGTGGTAAGTGAGCCATAAATTCTGGTAATATATTGCTGAATGTTTATCTTTTCTTCATCGGTCAGCACCTGATGGCTGTTTATATTTTGTTCCAGAACCCGCAAACGGTCACGAAGCATAACAATTTTATGGAAGAAAACCTCAATCGGTATTTCCTTCGGTTTAAGTTCGGGATTGGCCGGCTGAAGCAGCATTGTTCCCCCTTTCCATCTGTCGCCAAGCGGCACTATTTCATTTAGTGCGCCATATTCATCCAGAACATATTTAATTGTTTTTTCAATTTGGGTAAGTGTTAATCCGGTTTGTGGCGGTGCATCCTTATTTTTTTCCAGAACCGTTAAATCGGTGTTTCTTTTGGTAATTTCAACTTTTCCGCCTCTTTCAAAGAATATTTCGTATGCGGTCAGTTTGTTTTTACTTATGATTCCTTCGCCATAGTTTGGATGTTCAATACGTGTTCCAACAGTTAATTCTTCCATATTAAACAACAATTTGTATTAAAAAATGTAAAGATAAAAGTAAAACATTAAATATAGGTATGTTTTGCTGATGCAAAACGGTGTATATAACACTAAAAGTTATACTTTTGCGCAATGAATTTTTATTTGCTGATAGAAGGAATGATAATTGGACTTCTGGCATCCGTGCCACCCGGCCCGGTAAGTTTTCTTGTTGTGCAGCGCACTATTCAGAAAAGCCGGAAGGATGGATTTTATTCAGGGCTTGGAATTGCACTTTCGGATACAATTTATGCTTTGCTTGCCGGATTTAGCGTTGCCTTTGTTTTTCAGCTAATAAAAGAATATGACATCATGTTTAAAATTGCAGCATATTTAATATTGCTGGCAGTTGGTTTTTTCTTTATTTTTTCAAAACCCGAAACAAAATCTGCTCGTGCAGAAAACGGTAAAAAAAATCATTTTAAACGTTTTTTAAGTGCTTTTTTACTTACCGCCACAAATCCGCTGGTTCTGTTTCTCTATTTTGCCCTTTTTTCTGCTTTTGGTCTGGCATTAAGCATTAAAAATCCCATGGAAGCCATTGTGGTAATGGCCGGATTTATCATTGGTGCGGTGGTATGGTGGTTTTCCATTACCGGCCTGATTAACCGTTTCAGGGAAAAGTTTTCAATAAAAATGTGTGTCAGGATAAACCGTGCAGCAGGATTTTTGATAATACTTTTGATTTCGGTATCCCTTGTTTCATTTTTATTTTTCTGAAAAATTATTTGAAGGGTGAATCAGGTTCTTTAGCAAACATTTTATAGGACATTCTGTCAACAAATCCCGGAACAAATTTAGCAAGAAATACGGTTAATTTTCCCTGTACAAAAGTGAGGACAAGTTCTCTTTTTCGTTTTTGAACGGCTTTGTATATATGTCCGGCACACTCTTCTGCCGACATCATTTTGCTTTCATTGCGAGGAGTGCCGCCCTGTTGCTGTCCGTCTCCCAAAAGAGCGGTTTTTCTGATTTCGGAAGCGGTAAAACCGGGAGCAACAATAAGCACGTGAAGACCCTTTTTCAGGTTTTCGACCCTGATGGTTTGTAAAAAACCGCGTACTGCGAATTTTGAAGCGGAGTAGCCGGTACGTCCCGGAAGGCCGATATGTCCGCCAACCGAAATTATACCCGCAAGTGATCCTTTTGATTTAAGAAGCCATGGCAGTGCATATTTTGTACAGTAAACCGTTCCCCAGAAATTGACATCCATTAATTTGCGGATTACATCCAGGTTTGTATCATCAAACAATGATCGCATGGATATTCCGGCATTGTTGATTAACACATCAATTTTTCCGTATTTTTCAACAGCTTTTGAAATCAGGTTTTTACAGTCGTTTTCGTTTGTAACGTCAGTTTTTACCGTTAAAACTTCAGTGTTTCCGAGTTCCGCCTGCAACGCTTTGAGTTTATCTTCGCGGCGGGCTGCCAAAACAAGAGACCATCCCTCGCCTGCATATTTTTCAGCCAGTGCCTTACCGATACCTGAGGATGCTCCGGTTATTACAACTACTCTTTTATGCATGTTATTACTGGTGTTTTTTATTTCTGAACAGAATGATATTCAATTTAACAACTGAAATCAGACTACTCATTTTTTACAGAAAATTTAAAAATAGTGGATGATTTGAAAACATCTCCCGGATTAAGTAAAGTTGACGGAAAGTCAGGCTGGTTCGGACTGTCGGGGAAGTGCTGTGTTTCGAGGCAAAATCCTGTTCGTTCCGTATAGGGTTTGCCGCTGTTGCCAATTTCATTTCCCTTAAGGTGATTTCCTGTATAAAGCTGAACACCGGGTTCGGTGGTGAAAACTTCCATATATCTGCCGCTTTCAGGCTCATAGGCTCCAGCTGCAAAACTCAGTTTACCCTGTTCCTTGTCAATAACGTAATTAAAGTCGTAACCATGGCCAAATTTCAGCTGCGGATGGTCGGCATCAATTCTGCTGCCGATGGTGTGTGGTGTGGTAAAATCGAGAGGCGTTCCCGTAATATCAGCTATTTCACCTGTCGGAATCATGCTCCCGTCAATAACCGGTGTCGATTTTCCGGCTTCGATTACGAGCACATGATCTAAAATATTGCCATTGCCTTCGCCTCTTAAGTTGAAGTAGCTGTGATTGGTCAGATTAATATGGGTAGGTTTGTCGGTTACCGCTTCGTAATCCAGTTTTAGTTCATTTTCATTGGTAAGGGTATATGTGACCTTCGCAGTTTTGTTTCCGGGAAAACCAAACTCACCATCCGGACTTTCAATTGAAAATGTTACTGAATTGCCGTTTAACTCATAGTTCCATGCTTTGCGGTACCAGCTGTCGGGACCGGAATGCAGGCAAGCTTCGTTGTTGTTAACCGGCAGCTGATAAGTTTCACCGTCAATGGTAAAGTCGGCATTGGCTATTCTGTTGGCAAACGGGCCAACAACAGCCCCGTGGCTTGCACCATATTCCTGATACTCTTTAAGAGAGTTGAAACCCAGCAGCACATCGGCAAATTTACCGTTTCTATCGGGCACATAAACTGAAATTATTTTTGCACCGTAATTAGTGAGGGTTACAATCATACCATTATCATTTTTCAGGGTAAACATCCGTGTGTTTATTCCGTTTACAACACCTTCAAAATCAGATTCCGAATAAGGCATTGATATTTCCTGTACTGGTGGTTTTGAACATGCTCCCATAATTGCTATCAATAAGATTAAAGATACTTTTTTCATTTTCTTGGTTTTATTCTTAATAATGATTGGTAAAGGTATAAAAATATAAAAAGAGCTGAAGTAAAAATCTAAATCTTTTGCTGTTATCTTTTCTGATGAACTGATTGCGGGTTGAGCAGAATTTAAAATAGTTTCAAATTAAATATTTGTTTTGAAATTTCTCGATGTTAGTTTTTGTTCAGATAATAAGGCATTTTTCCCTTTGGAAATTCTATATCAATCATATCACCGTCTTTCCAGTTTTTGGCTATCCGGCAGTAAGTTCCGGGATTAGCGAGGTATTTTACTCCCTTAACGGTAACAACGGCATCTTCTGCCCATTCCGGAATTCTTATAAATACTTCAAGAAAGCGTTTTTTCTCCATGCTGAAAAATAAATTTACTTTTCCGGCAGCAGGGAAATCGGTTTGCTGTGTTATTCCGGCAACACCTCCAAGAGAATGTTCAAAACCAACTTCAGACAGTTTAAAAAGATTTACATGAACCCGGTCAGTATTTTTTGTAAAAGTGTAAGTCGATAAAACAGAGTCACATAAAGTGTTGTTTTCAAAGACATATGAAAGTTTTTCAAGTTCATCCATATATATTACTTCACCGGTAAGCTGAAACAAGAAGCCCGTAATTTGTATCCAGTTATATAATTTTTCAGCCGAAAGTGTTTCGGTTTGTATGCCGGTTTTAAATTCTTTCCATTCAAAACGGAATTTGTTAAGGTCGAATTCCTTGCTGTTTTCAACATATAATTGCCTGAAAGAAATCAGTTGTTTAAAATCTTCAGAAAAATCATCAGTTTTATCTAAATTGAACAAAACATCATTTGCAGGTGGTATCTCTTCTCCATAAATATTTAACGGACAGGTTATTATTTCAGGCAACTTTTTTTTATTGCTGCATGCAGCCGTAAAAGTTATTATTAAACAGATTGCTAAAATACGGTTCATGAAAAATGCAGATTCATAATTTTGAAATAGTAACATTAAAATCAGGCTCAGGTTCAGTTTTAAAGGCAAAATATTTGCATATGGAGCACTTGCTAAATTAATACGTATATTTGTGTGTGGAATTTAATTTGAAAGATTTTTTTATAAAGAATGACGGACGCAATGACACAAACCCTTTTAATTGCATTTCAGAATTTGACAAACTTTCGGGTTTTATTTATAGAAAGCGGAACAGATACAAAGTTTGTTGTTAAGAATGCCGGCTTCAGCGAAAATATGATTCAAATGTTTTTGGAGAAAAATATGTATGCTGCTTTTCTGCTGTTGGTTATTTTGTTAATCATTCTTTTATATTTCAACTTTAAACTAAGAAAGAAGCAGAAGGAGCTTATTGAATCTAACCATGCAAAAGATAAAATTTTTTCCATTGTTGCGCACGATATACGCAGTCCTGTGGGAACTCTCAGTAATATGATTGATATTATGGTTGATGGAAAGCATGATTTTGATTGCAGGGAAGTTCTTTTACAATTTAAACCGGCAGTAACAAACTCATTCGAAATGCTGGAAAATTTACTTGTATGGGCAAAATCAAATTTGGGAAAACTTGAAACAAAACCGGTTTCGTTACAGTTAAATGAAATTGTTGAAAACACGATAAATCAGCTGATTCGTATTACAAATGAAAAGAATATTAAAATTTTGTTTAAACCGGAACAACAGATAAAGGTTAAAGCCGATAAGGTCATGCTTGAAACGGTTGTTCGGAATTTGCTCAGGAATGCAGTTAAATTCAGTTCCCCTGATGATGTTGTTACGGTAAACACATTTATAGATAAAAATAAAGCGGTTATTGAAGTAATTGATAACGGAGTGGGTATTCCTGAGTCGATGCAAAATATTGTTTTGAGCGGAATGTATAACTCACACGGTACAAACAACGAAAAAGGTTCGGGAATAGGATTAATATTCTGTAAGGAACTTGCCAAAAAAAACGGTGGCGAACTGTGGTTTGACAGCACAGAAGGCAAGGGCAGCACTTTTAGTTTTTCTGTACCTCTTGATTAGTTTTTATATGTAAAATAAGCTATATGAATTTAGAAATTGAGAATAAAGTATTTATGGTAGCTGCTTCAAGTAAGGGGCTGGGATACGGTATTGCTCGCGAACTTGCTGAAAACGGGGCTGTTGTTTGTATTGCCAGCCGTACCGGAGATGAAGTTGAGGCTGCTGCAGAAAGAATAAGAGAGGAGACAAATGCCACAGTCCATGCTTCTGTTTTTGATGCTTCAGATGCCGTTTCAATTGAGAACTGGATAAAAGAAGTTGCGTTGGTATTTGAACGTATTGACGGGCTTGTTGTGAATGCCGGCGGGCCTCCTCCGGGAAATTTTGACAATTTTAATGATTCCGACTGGCAGGCTGCGTTTAATCTGACTTTAATGAGTGCAGTGCGTTTGGTAAGAGGTGTACTGCCGTATATGCGTTCATCAGGAAGCGGTTCAATTCTCACAATTACTTCACTTTCAGTAAGAGAACCGGTTAATCAGTTGTTGTTGTCAAATGTTTTTCGTTCGGGAGTTGTCAGTCTGGTTAAAAGCCTCGCAAATGAACTTGCTTCTGAAAATATTCGTGTAAACAATCTTATTCCCGGCAGAATTGATACCGACCGTGTTAAGGCACTTGATAAAAATGCTGCCGAAAAGCAGGGCGTTTCTGCTGAAAAGATAAAGCAGCATAATGAAGCCGGGATTCCGGTTGGACGATACGGAACAATTGAGGAATTTGGTAAAGCCGGTGCATTTTTGCTTTCTGATGCCGCATCATACATAACCGGTGCAAGCCTGGTGGTTGACGGAGGTTTGTTAAAAGGTTTATAGCATAAAAAAACCCGGAAGAATCTTCCGGGCTTATTT
>CAZXTX010000097.1:0-1504 GCA_964643695.1 uncultured Mariniphaga sp.
CCACTTTGGCTTCTGTAATACTGATGTTTGGATTTATGCTGTTTTTCAGGGAAGAGAAAGAAGTTGCAACAGTATAAACAAGCACCGGCTTAAACGCCTGGTTAATATCAGTCTCTTTTTGGTCATAATTTTTCAAAACACAATATTACTAAAAATGAAACAGAATTTAAACTTTTGTTAAAACACATTAATGTTTTAAACTAATAAACAAGCAACTGATAATCTTGCTCTTATATCTTTTTCCAACAAAAACAGTCTGTAAAATTTAAATTTCACACAAAAAAGCTCATTTTATTTACAATTCATTTTGTTTTTTAAATTTTGTTTTTACATTTGTCGTCTTAATAAAGTATAAACAGGTATGAAATTATTTTCTGCATACATTCTTGTCGTTCTCGTGGTCATTTTCGGAAACACCGGGAAAGGGTAGATTTATATGCAGTAAACTGAAAGATATGCTAAAGCCTTTCCCGAAACCGGGAAAGGCTTTTTTAATAAAAGACAATTTTTAAAAACACTGAAAAATGCAAATACCACTAAGAAGCAACACCACAACCCAGGGCCGCAGAATGGCCGGTGCAAGAAGCCTCTGGCGGGCAAACGGAATGAAAGAGGAACATTTTGGCAAACCGGTAATAGCCATCGTCAACTCTTTCACACAATTTGTTCCGGGACACGCACATCTGCATGACATCGGTCAGTATCTGAAAGGATTAATTGAAAAACAGGGTTACTTTGCTGCTGAGTTTAACACAATTGCAGTTGATGACGGTATAGCCATGGGACACGACGGAATGCTATATTCACTTCCGTCTCGCGAGGTAATTGCCGACAGCGTGGAATATATGTGCAATGCCCATAAAGTTGATGCAATGATTTGCATATCTAACTGCGATAAAATAACACCGGGCATGCTCATGGCCGCCATGCGGCTCAACATTCCGGCAGTATTTGTTTCCGGCGGGCCAATGGAAGCAGGTGAAATTGACGGAAAATATTACGACCTTGTTGATGCAATGGTAATGGCAGCCGACCAGTCGGTAAGCGATGCCGAACTGGCTATTATCGAACAGAGTGCCTGCCCCACCTGCGGTTCGTGCTCAGGTATGTTTACCGCAAATTCAATGAATTGCCTCGCAGAAGCAATCGGACTTGCACTTCCGGGTAACGGAACAATTGTGGCAACTCATGCTAACCGCAAAAAACTTTTTGAAGAGGCAGTTGAAAAGATAATTTCAGCCGTACACAAATATTATAGCGAGGGCAACGACTCGGTTTTACCACGCAGCATTGCAACCAGAGACTCTTTTCTGAATGCCATGAAACTCGATATTGCAATGGGCGGCTCAACCAACACCGTACTTCACCTTTTGGCAATTGCACATGAAGCCGAAGTTGAATTTGACATGAAAGATATTGACCGGTTGTCAAGAATCACACCCAATCTGTGCAAGGTTTCGCCAAGCTCACATTATCATGTTCAGGACGTAAACCGTGCCGGAGG
>CAZXTX010000097.1:1604-10098 GCA_964643695.1 uncultured Mariniphaga sp.
GTACTTTATGGAAACATTGCAGAAAACGGATGCATCGTTAAAACTGCAGGGGTTGACTCCTCAATTTTTAAATTTTCAGGAACAGCAAAAGTTTTTAATTCACAGGAAGATTCAGTAAACGGTATTCTTGGTGATACCGTCCAAAAAGGGGATGTAGTGGTAATTCGGTACGAAGGTCCCAAAGGAGGCCCCGGAATGCAGGAGATGCTCTACCCCACCTCATATCTTAAATCTATGCAGCTTGACAAAGATTGTGCACTTATTACCGACGGGCGGTTCTCAGGCGGAACATCGGGACTGTCAATAGGGCATGTATCACCCGAAGCAGCAGCCGGCGGAGCAATCGGACTGATTAAAAACAATGATATAATTGAAATCGATATAGTTAACCGTTCGATAAATCTGAAAGTTTCAGATGAAGAACTGGAAAAAAGAAGAGAGGAAGAGAATAAAAAAGGAGATTCTGCCTTTGCACCGGGTCCGAGAAAAAGATTTGTTTCAAAAGCACTCAGGGCATATGCAAGCATGGTTTCCTCAGCCGATTTGGGCGCAATACGTTTAATTGACTAAAACAAATTTAAATTTTAAAAATTACCGATATGACAAAAAGAAAAGTTACAGGTTCCGAAGCCGTAATTCTTTCACTTCTGGAAGAAGGCGTTGATACCATTTTCGGGTATCCGGGCGGGGCTATAATGCCCATTTATGATGCATTGTATGACCACAGCAAAAACATCACCCATATTCTGACCCGCCATGAACAGGGTGCGGCACATGCAGCTGAAGGTTATGCAAAAATTACCGGCAGAGCGGGTGTTTGTTTTACTACTTCCGGGCCGGGTGCTACCAATTTGATGACCGGTATTGCCAATGCAATGATAGATTCTGCACCAATGGTATGTTTTACCGGGCAGGTTGTTTCACCACTACTTGGAACTGATGCTTTCCAGGAATCGGATGTTCTGGGTATTTCCATGCCAATTACAAAATGGAATTATCAGATTACCACTTCCGAAGAAATTCCCGAAGCAATTGCAAAAGCATTTTATATTGCCCAAACCGGACGTCCCGGACCTGTTTTGTTAGATATAACCAAAGATGCACAAGTAGGTGAACTGGATTTTGAATATAAAAAATGTACAAAAATCAGAAGTTATATACCCGAACCGGAAATCGATCCTTTTAAAGTTAAGGAAGCTGCTGATATTATTAATTCTGCAAAAAAACCTTTATTACTGGTTGGGCACGGAGTTACAATTGCCAGAGCAGAAGACGAGTTAAAAGCTTTTGTTGAAAAAACCGGAATTCCTGCAGCATGGACGGTTCTTGGATTATCTGCCCTTCCAACAGACCATCCTCTGAATGTAGGAATGCTGGGGATGCACGGAAACTATGCCCCTAATCTTTTAACAAACGAAGCCGATGTTATTATTGCCGTTGGAATGCGTTTTGATGACCGGGTTACCGGAAAAGTTTCCGAATATGCAAAAAATGCCAAAATAATTCATTTTGAAATTGACCCTTCGGAAATAGATAAAATTATAAAAACTGATGTGGCTATACTCGGCAATGCAAAAAAGAGCCTCAAAATGCTTATTGACAATGTAAAACCCAATAGCCATAAAGAATGGTTGAATAAATTCAGGGAATGTTATGACATTGAGAACGAAAAAGTTATCAGTAAAGATATTTTTCCCGAAAAACCCGGACTTACAATGGGTGAAGTTATTCGCATTACCGGCGACAAAACCAATCATGAAGCTATTCTGGTTACTGATGTAGGGCAGCATCAGATGATTGCATCACGTTACTTTAAATTCAAACACTCAAGAAGCAATGTAACTTCCGGCGGATTAGGAACAATGGGATTCGGGCTTCCTGCAAGTATGGGAGCACAGCTTGGCGCACCCGGGCGTACAGTTGTTTCAATCAGCGGTGATGGTGGTTTCCAAATGAATATTCAGGAACTTGGAACAATTGCCGCAAACAGATTTCCGATTAAAATAATTATAATGAATAATAATTTCCTGGGAATGGTTCGCCAGTGGCAGCAACTGTTTTTTGAAAAAAGATACTCTTTTACCGAATTAAAAAATCCTGATTTTATTGCTATTGGCAAAGGCTATGGCATTGAAGGCCAAAAAGTGGACAAACGCGAAAACCTCGAAAATGCAATTCAGGCAATGATAGACCACGACGGACCATACATTCTTGAAGTTATGATTGAAAAAGAAGACAATGTGTTCCCGATGGTTCCTGCCGGTGCTTCGGTTTCGGAAGTAATGCTGGAACCCGTTTTAAAATAAAAAACGATTTTATAATTATGAACATTAAATTTTAAATAAAATGAAAAAAGAATATATTATAACGGTTTATTCGGAAAATCACGTTGGTCTGCTTACCCGCATAGCTAATATTTTCAGCCGCAGAAAAATCAATATCGACAGTCTTACCGTTTCAGAATCTGCAATTAACGGAGTTTATAAGTTCACCATCCTTATTAAAAGCACCGAAGCTCAGGCTGTTAAAATTGTTGGCCAGATTGAAAAAATAATAGATGTGCTGAAAGCATTTTATCATACCAACGAAGAGGTAATTTATCAGGAAATTGCATTATATAAAGTACCCACCGAAGCACTTTACGAAAATGACACAATTGAAAAAATTGTAAGAAATTCAGGAGCAAGAATTCTGGAAATCACAAAAGAATATACGGTAATTGAAAAAACCGGACACAAGGAAGAGACTCAGGCACTGTTTGAAGAATTGAACCAAAACAGAGTTATGCAGTTTATACGTTCAGGAAGAGTTGCAATAACCCGCGACCCGATTGAAAGGCTTTCGGAATTTCTTAAAGAACGGGATGCACTTTTGGAAAGTATGGATTAATTTTCCTGACTATATTTGTACAGCAGTTAACATTTAAAACTATTAATAAAAATTATATAAAATTATGGCGAAAATTAATTTTGGCGGAGTTGTAGAAGAAGTTGTAACCAGAGAAGAATTTCCGGTGGCAAAAGCTCTGGAAACACTAAAAAATGAAACTATTGCAGTTTTAGGTTATGGTGTTCAGGGGCCCGGACAGGCTCTTAACCTGAAGGATAACGGGTTTAATGTAATTGTGGGACAACGCAAAAACTCCAAAACATGGGACAAGGCAGTTCAGGACGGATGGGTACCCGGTGAAACGCTTTTTGAAATTGAAGAGGCAGCACAAAAAGGTACAATAATACAGTATTTGCTTTCCGATGCAGGACAGATTACCCTTTGGCCTACTATTAAAAAAGCACTCAATCCGGGTGATGCACTATATTTTTCTCACGGATTTGGAATTACATATAAAGAACGTTCAGGAATTATTCCACCCGAAAATGTGGATGTGATTCTTGTTGCCCCCAAAGGTTCGGGAACTTCTCTTAGGAGAATGTTTCTTGAAGGACGCGGGCTGAACTCAAGCTATGCAGTTTTTCAGGATGCAACCGGAAAAGCACGCGACCGTGCAATTTCTCTGGGAATCGGGGTAGGTTCAGGTTATCTGTTCGAAACTGATTTTAAACGGGAAGTTTTCAGCGACCTGACAGGTGAAAGGGGTACCTTAATGGGTGCAATTCAGGGAATTTTTGCAGCTCAATACGATGTGTTGCGCGCAAACGGACATTCACCTTCCGAAGCTTTTAACGAAACTGTTGAAGAGCTCACCCAGTCACTGATGCCACTGGTAGCCGAAAACGGAATGGACTGGATGTATGCCAACTGCTCCACCACCGCACAGCGTGGTGCATTAGACTGGTGGAAAAGATTCAGGGATGCCACAAAACCGGTGTTTGAAGAACTTTACAGAGAAGTTGCTGCAGGAAATGAAGCACAACGCTCAATCGATTCAAACAGCAAGCCCGATTACCGTTCAGGATTAGAAGAAGAACTGAAGGAGCTTCGTGAATCAGAAATGTGGCAGGCAGGAACTGCAGTAAGAAAACTGCGTCCTGAAGCCGATGAGTAAAAATCTATTATTTCAATTATATTAAACCTGTTCTGTTAATGCGGAACAGGTTTTTTTGTGTTGTTAAAAAACTACAGATAATATTTTTTCAGGCTTCTGACAAAAAACAATTGTATATATAATTATATTTACAAAAAATGAAACCTTATACTTAATCCGACATAATAAATTATGAAGAAAATCTATTTTTCATTTCTGACTTTTATCTTAGTTTTTACATTCACAGCAGTAAATGCCGCGGAAAATGGCAATGCGGACAAAACTAAAGTTAAAATTACAGGTCTTAATCTTCCCGGTACGGCAATAGATTTAATTCAATACGATTTATTAGGAGGCAACAGAGGCAAAAACGTTATAAACAGAATTGACAAAAACACTCTGCATGTAAAAATAACCTTCACTCTTTCAAAAGCAGTTCAGCAGGACGACTGGCAACTGAATATTAAACCGGGTTTTTCACCAACTTTCCACTGGTCACCGCATTTAACACCTGGCAAAGACCACATTATCGACCAGCATGTTTTTCGTTCACCAACTCTTATCATTTCTGACAATAATCAAGTTCTGATGCTTATTCCCGACCTGAATATTATGCAAAAAGGCACACCCGTGCACTGGTACATGGATTTGGATACACCTGCCAACAATCTCACCCTCGGAATGAGTAACAGCAAAATTACAACTCATGTGCTTTTCGAACGTGATACCGGTGCGGAATATCCTGAAGGCGAAGTTGAATTCGGTTTCTACATTATGCATTTCACCGAACCGGAAGTACTGCAAAATCCTTTTCGCATTCCATTAAATTTCTTTTGGGAAAAGTGGGGGCATAATCTCTATAAAAGCGGCAATCCGATAAGCGGCGATCTGGAACCTTACGTAAAACATACCTATAACTGGGCATTCAACACATGGGGAGAAAGCGTCTGGCAGCAATTTGAATTAAACGGAAAAACAGTCGGCTCGCCGGTGTTTATAGTAAATTTCACGCAAAGTCCGAATTATCCCGGAGAGATTAACGAACGTGAGTTCCGTTCGGTATGGAATCAGGCATGGTTTAGTTCGCTCCGCTCGGCAAGCGGTTTATACAGATATGCAAAAAGAACTGATAATGAAGACTTTTTAAACAGGGCCAATCTCACCAAGGAACTTGCACTTTCATTTCCTCAGAATAACGGTTTTTTCCCGGGTTTAATCGGTACCGAAATGCATTATATTGAAATTGACGGTGAAAGGCATAAGCGCAGCAGCGGCTGGAATACATATTTCTGGGGAAACTCAGACCGTAATCCGTTTACAAGAGATGCAAAAGAATCTCCCCTGCATATACTTGATATGAGCTGGACATCACTTTTGATGCTCCGCTGGTATGATGAACTGGAAAAAGATGAACGGTTGCTGAAATATGCGGAAACCTATGCCCAATCTCTATTGAAAATTCAGGCTCCCGATGGTTTCTTTCCGGGCTGGCTTGACAAGGTCACATTAAGTCCGATGGACAAAATGAACGAAACCCCGGAGACATCGATGTCGGTAACCTTTTTGCTAAAATTATACGAGCTCACCAAAAATCAGGAATATAAAAATGCCGCATTAAAGGCAATGAATGCAGTTATAAACGAGATAATCCCGACAGGCCGCTGGGAGGATTTTGAAACTTACTGGTCATGCTCCCGGTTTGGTTCCGACACATTGGTTGGCCGGAAAGTTATAAGAAACAATATGCACAAGCAAAACAACTTTTCAATGTTCTGGACTGCCGAAGCTCTTCTGGAATGTTTTAAAGAAACAAAGGAGCAAAAGTATCTCACTCTGGGGCAAAGGGTTCTGGATGAAATGCTGATGACTCAGGCATCATGGCAGCCGCCATATATGTATGTAAATGTCCTGGGCGGTTTTGGTGTGATGAATACCGACGGTGAATGGAATGACTCAAGAGAAAGTCTGTTTGCCGAATTGATTCTTCAATATGGTAAAATTCTTAAAGTGGAAGAATATACAGAACGAGGTTTTGCTGCCTTACGTGCTGCATTTGTAATGATGTACTGTCCGGAAAACCCACAGACAAAAGAACTTTGGGAAAAAGTATATCCGTTTTTCGGACCGGAAGACTATGGTTTTACCATGGAAAATTACGGACATTCAGGACGTACAACTCCTGAAGGTGAAGGCATGGGAGTTTTTACTATTTATGATTGGGGAAACGGTGCCGCTGCCGAAGCATGGAACCGGATTTTTGATAAATTTGGAGAAATAAAATAATTCACAAAAATTAATCAGTATATGAATACCAAAAAACTATCTCTGTCAGCCCTGTCAGTAATGATAACAGTCATGTTTCTGTTTTCCTGCACAGGCAATAAAAAACAATCCGGCGACATAAAAAAAGAATTTGAAAAGGGAACATTTGGATACGATTTGCAATATCTCTCCCAAAAAGATGAAAACTTAATTGTTTTAAAGTCATCAGATGAAAATGCACAGATCATCTTGTCGGCAAAATATCAGGGAAAAGTTTTCACTTCAACTGCCGGCGGACTTGAAGGTAACAGTCATGGGTTTGTAAACTACAACTTTTTTGATTCCGGGGTGGTGGATGAACACATGAACGGATTTGGAGGAGAAGACCGCTTCTGGTTAGGCCCTGAAGGAGGGCAATATTCAATCTATTTTGAACCCGAAAAAGAGCAGGTTTACGATAACTGGCACACTCCCAAAGCAATTGATATTGAAGAGTGGACAACAAAAGAGATTAATGAAAAAGAGGTTGTTTTCACAAAAGAGATGAATCAACAAAATTACCGCGGGAATACACTGAACATTGCAATTGAACGTAAAGTTTCATTACTCGAAAATGATGACATCATAAAAAAATTGAAAATTGGAATTCCCAAAGGAGTAAAATCGGCAGCATACGAAACTGCAAATAAAATTACAAACAAAAACGATTTTGAATGGACTGCCGAAACCGGAACTGTCTGCATATGGATGCTGGATATGTTCAATCCTTCTGAAACCGCCGTAACCGTAATACCATACAATGAAGGTGATAAATCGGATTTGGGAAAAATAGTAACATCCGACTATTTCGGTGAAATTCCTGCCGACCGCCTCATTGACGACAACGGAACCCTCTTTTTCAAAACCGACGGAAAATCAAGAGGCAAACTGGGAATGAATGCGATACGTACCAAATCAATCGCCGGCAATTATGATCCTGTTTCCCGCCGCCTTACAATAGTAACTTTCAAAACCGAACCCGGTGCCGTATATCTGAATCAGGAATGGAATCCCAGCAGGGACCCGCTTATTGGCGATGCGCTTAATGCATACAATGACGGCCCTCTTGAAGACGGCAGCATTATGGGGCCTTTTTTGGAACTTGAAAGCTGCTCACCGGCCGCATTCTTAAAACCTGAAGAATCACTCTCCCACTTTCATAATGTTTATCACTTTGTTGGAGAAGAAACTGAATTGTCACGCATTAGCGAGGCATTACTGGGAGTTTCAATTGAAAAAATTAAATCAATATTCTGAAAAACTTAGAAAATGAATAAACAAAACGTACAAAAACACCGTCTGGTTCCTGCAGGAATCCTTTTCCCGTTTATACTGCTGACCTCACTTTTCTTTATCTGGGCAGTTCCAAACAACATGACCGACACCATGCTTGCGGCATTTAAAAGAATCATGAGTCTAACCGATACTCAAACCGCATGGATTCAGGTTGTTTGTTATCTATTGGGTTATGGTTTTTTTGCCCTCCCGGGAGCAATCTATATTAAAAAGCACACCTATAAATCGGGTGTCCTCCTCGGACTTGGTTTTTGTATTACCGGCGGTATGCTGTTTTATCCCGCAATGCTGGCAAACACAATCAGCTCTCCGGTAAGTTTTGGGATGTACCTGCTTGCAATATTTGTTCTGTTTGCCGGATTGTCCATTCTGGAAACATCTGCAAATTCATATGTTTATGCACTCGGCGACCCTCAGACGGCAACGCGCCGGCTGAACTTTTCCCAATCCTTTAATCCTTTTGGTGCGGTTACCGGAGTTGTTGTAAGTCAGGTATTTATTTTATCGCAGCTAAACACCATGAGTGCCGCAGAACGGGTTGCCCTTGGCGAAAACGAACTCCTTGCGATACAGAAAAATGAGCTCCTCGCAGTTACCAATGCATATATGATTTTAGGCCTGGTAATGCTCACACTTTTTCTTCTCATTCTTTTTACAAGAATGCCAAAGGCACAGGATGATGATAAAAGTCTCAATTTAAAAGCCACGCTAAAAAGGCTGTTTAAAAATAAAAATTACGTATGGGGAGTAATTGCCCAGTTCTTTTACGTAGGAGCACAAATTGCCGTCTGGTCATTTATTATTCGGTATGTAATGCAGCAGCTGAACCTTGATTCCATAATTGCCGGACTGGGTGCCAATCCTTCACAGGAATCGATAATTGCGGCACTCCGGCAAACTGAACCGGTTGCAGGT
>CAZXTX010000098.1:0-10016 GCA_964643695.1 uncultured Mariniphaga sp.
CAATTGTTCTAAATATTTTAACCATCGGCATTAACGATTGTAAATTTACAAAACGGTGTGGACTATTTTGTAAATACAATTCGTATAATTTCAATATATAATACTTATTAACGGAAAAGGAAAAAATATATTAGCAGTTACAATGAATATTTATGATTATGACTTGTCAGTGGCTTTAATTTACGGCTCATAAAAAAGGAACCAAAAAAATTAAACGATGAAGTATCATAGTCTGTTTTTTATTTATTAAAACGTTTTCTGTTCCCGTTTCTTTTTAGATTAATGAATTATATTTAAACCATGAAAATATTGGTTGTTGAAGACGAGAAAGAGTTGAGGCAAATAATTGCAGAGTCACTGAAAAAAGAGAATTATGTTGTTGAAACGGCAGACAGTTTCACTGAAGCATCAGAAAAAATCAGTTTATATGAATATGACTGTATTTTATTGGATATTATGCTGCCGGGCGGAAACGGACTGCAATTGCTTAAAAAGCTGAAACTAATCGATAAACCATCCAATGTGATTATTATTTCCGCAAAAGATTCTTTAGATGATAAAATTTTGGGGCTGGAGATAGGGGCTGATGATTATCTGGCAAAGCCTTTTCATATTGCCGAGCTAAATGCAAGAGTGAAAGCAGTGCTGCGGCGAAAAATTTTAGACGGAAAAAACATAGTTGAAACAGCCAATTTGGTACTGAATATTGATGAAAGAACGCTTTTTATAAATAATGAAAATGTTCCGCTTAACAGAAAAGAGTTTGACATGTTAAATTATTTTTTGCTCAATAAAAACAGGCTGGTGTCTAAAACTGCTTTGGCAGAACATGTTTGGGGAGACAATATTGATCAGGCGGATAATTTTGATTTCATCTATTATCAAATAAAAAACTTAAGAAAGAAATTACATAATGCTGATGCCGAAATTGAAATTGAAGCAGTTTATGGCATTGGCTACAAGCTGATTGAAAAATGAAACTTCTTAACCAGTCCATAAAATTCATTACCATCCCCATGCTGATAATTATCTGCCTGTGGTCAGTATTTTTCTATTTCAGCATTTATCGGGAAATAAAGAAAAGCGTTGATGAAGGGCTGGATAACTATAAACGGCAGATTGTTTATCAGGCACAGACAGATTACGGTATTTTGGAAAAGAACAATTTCGAGGACGGTTTTTTCTCAATTCGGGAAATAGATGAAAAAATAGCAAAAAAATATAAGGACAGTTATCGTGATACATTAATGTATATGCAGGATGCAGACGATAAGTATGCCGAACTGGAACCGGCAAGACTTCTTTCCACAGCTTTTGAACTTGACGGAAACTTTTATGAGCTGAAAATTATTCATTCAATGATTGAAGAAGATGATTTGGTAAAACAACTGTTTTGGAATATCCTTTGGCTTATTCTTCTTCTTTTTCTGACAATTGCATTTATAAATAATTTCACTCTTCAACGGTTATGGATGCCGTTTTACACTTTTTTGTCACGATTAAAAAAATACAGACTGGGCAGCGATGATAAATTACCCGAAATAAAAACCAAAACCAAAGAATTTAATGATTTGCAATTGGCAGTCAATACCTTGTTAAAGCACAATAATGAAGTGTTTGAACAGCAAAAGCAGTTTATCGGAAATGCTTCTCACGAACTTCAAACACCACTTGCAATTGCAGTAAACAAACTGGAGCTTCTTGCCGAAAAAGGAAATCTTAGTGATGAACAAGCCAAAATTATTGGTGAAACAGTAGATATTATTGAGCGTTTAATAAAGATAAACAAATCACTGTTGTTATTGTCAAAAATAGAAAACCGTCAGTTTTCCGATAATCAGCCGGTTTCGATTGGTCAGGTTGCAGTTCAGATTATCAATGATTTGGAAGATATTGCTGCCTTCAAAAATGTTTCAGTTACAATAAATATAAAGAAGAATATTTTTACTGAAATGGATGTTTCGCTTGCCAATATTGCCATTTCAAATCTGATAAGAAATGCCGTTTTTCATAATTTTGAGAATGGTATAGTAATAGTTGACATAAACGGTAATAAAATAACTGTTTGCAATACCGGGAAAGATGAATTGCTTGATAATGACAATATATTCACCCGGTTTGGTAAATCGTATGATAAAACTGACGGTACGGGGCTTGGCCTTGCCATTGTAAAAGCCATTTGTGATTATTATGGTCATACTGTTTCTTACCGGTATAAAAATAATTTACACTGTTTTGTCCTGACTTTCAGGGAGTAAAAATTTTATTTTTCTGCTTCTCCATTTTTCCCAAATGTTTCCAGATTTGGATATTTACTTTGTTTTTGAATTTTAAAGAACAAAGAAAATGAAGAGATACAGTTTAATTGGAATTCTGATATTGTTTACTGTTCCGTTTCTTGCTTTCGGGCAAAAAATTCATAAAAGTGACGTTCCGTCGCTGATAATCAACAGTTTTTATCAGCACTTTCCATTGGCTTATGATGTGGAATGGAAAAAAGAGCAGGAGGTTTATAAAGTTGAATTTGAAACCGGAGTCAGAAGAAACGACCACACGGTGTGGTTTGATAGTTTTGGAAAGATAATAAAACACAAAGAAGAGATTTCAAAAAGCAAACTGCCCGAAGAGGTTTTATTAAAGCTAAGTTCAGAATTCAGGGATTATCGTGTAAGTGATATTAAAAGAATAACCGAAAAAGATGAAACTGTTTATACACTTGAATTAAAGAAAATGCATGAAGAATGGAAAGTGAGTTTTGATAAAAACGGTAAACTTTTAAGTAAAATTCCCGATTAAAGCCAAAAAAAATGGAGAAAGCGAAAATCCCCAACAGAGTAGCAATAAATTTTTTAAACAAAATGAAAATGAAAACAAAAAACTTTTTAGTAGTAATGATTTCCTTAATGACGCTGTTGTTTACAATGAATAGCTGTGATGAAGAAAAAGTGATTTCAAACAATGATTTGCCGGTTGAAATAAATGAATACATTGAAACTCATTTCTCCGGCAATTCGATTCTTCAGTCAGTAATTGAACTTGATGATTTTACAAAAACTTACGAAGTATTATTGGAGGGTAATTTTAAACTGAAATTCAACAGAAAAAAAGAGATTATTGACATTGAGGGTAAAACAAAACTGCCCGACAGTGTAATACCGGCAAAAATCGGTCAGTATGTTGCGTTAAATTATCCTGACAATTTTATTACAGGCTGGGAAATTGAAGGCAGAAATCAGCAGATAGAACTTGACAACGATCTTGATCTGGAGTTTACCAAAGGTGGTGATTTCATCAGAATTGACAGTTGACAAACTTTGATATTGGTTTTAAGGCAATTCAAAGAATTCCTTTAATATTTTCATGTGGTCAAATGCCATTTCGGGCAGGTTGCCTGTGTTAAACCATTTGGCGGCGGCAGCATCATCGCCGCCTTTTGCACTGACTTTATGCGACAACTCTGCTGAAAAAACCACTGAAACAGTCCGGTGGCGCGGGTCGCGGTCAATTGCATCAAATGTTTTGAATTGTTTCATTTTTTCTGCCCGAACGCCGGTTTCTTCAAAAAGTTCGCGTTTGCAGGCGGTTTCAAGAAGTTCGTCAATATCTGCAAAACCACCGGGCAAAGCCCATTTTCCTTTAAAAGGTTCAGTGCCCCGCTGAATTAGCAAAACTGAAAGCAGGCCGTTTTCCCTGGTATAAACCAGTGCATCTACCGTTACTGCCGGACGCGGATATTTATAGCTGTACATTGATTATATTTTTCTAAAAACAAATAATTGTATTTATATACGATATGTGATTTTATTTTTTTCTCCCTTTTTTCCGATATTTAATTATCAGAAAAATAATAGCTGCAAATATCAGAACGTAAATAAGCAGTTCAGTTTTTTTCATTGGAGCCGATTATTTTTTTCATTACCCGCATTTTGTGGGTATATCGTTTCAGGTCAACATTAAAAATACCGAACTGGTCAACGTTGTCAATCCGTACTTTGCCCGATGCGTGAATTATCTTATTTCGTTTCCAGATAATTCCCACATGAATGATATTTCCTTCTTCATCGTCAAAAAATGCAAGGTCTCCGGGTTCGGTTTCATCCATAAAACTGAGTGCCGTTCCTTTTTTTACCTGTTCTTTGGCATCACGCGGAATTTTAATTCCAATCATTTTATAAACCACCTGTGTAAGTCCGCTGCAGTCGATTCCGAAAGGCGATCGGCCACCCCACAAATAGGGTGCGTTAAAGTATTTCAGTGCCTGGTTTATGACAATTTCACGCGGATATTTCTGTTTTCCATAGAATACATTTCCTGAAGCATTGTGTATTTCCCGTCCAATAGAAAATTCCTTCAGGTAGGGACGCCAGACGGGAAGTGTGCTGCCGGCAACCAGTGTGAGATTTTGTTCATCGCTAACCGGAATGATGCTGATTACATCAGAAGTTACGGCATGCGGCTTTTTTTCAATCCGGTTAAAAGACTGAAAATTTAGCGGGTTTACCATTTTGCTGTCAACCCAGCCTTCATAACCGTCCCATGCCAGCTTAACCCTGCACCAGCCAACCATTTCTTCATGAATTTCAAAATGTTCACCAAAAAGAATCTGGGTTATCATTTCACTTCTTTCCGAAGGTTCTCTTCTTACGGGAATAATGCTTAATCCTGAAATACCATAATCCATTTGCTCAAAATTGATAGTTAATGTCCGGTGCCGAAAAGGTCTCTTTATCGTCAGACTGTTTAAAAAGAAAACTTTTTGGTTTATTTGTATGATACTTTTGTTTATAATACGAAAGCATTATTTTAAACAACCGGTTCATACAAATAATTTTATAATTTTAATGTTTTTTATAGTGCGAAACAGTTAAGGCACCATTTAACACAAATCTATAAAAAAAACATTGTGTGCTGAAGCAGATAGATATTTTTTTGCAATTTTGTAAGCTTGCTGGTTATAAACAGATGATGCTTTTATAAAAATTGATACAATGAGTAAATTTTTAAATAATCTGAAAAAATATACACGTGATATTTTCTGGTTTGTTTCATTTTTAATTACCGGTGTACTTCTTTTTTTTATTATGCCCGGCGAGCAAAAGTTTAAATATGAATATCAGAAAGGTTTTCCGTGGAATCATGAAAATCTTGTGGCACCTTTTGATTTTGCCATTTTAAAAACTTCGGGTGAAATTGAAAATGAAAAAGAGGAGATGCTGCAATCTGTTCTGCCATATTTTATTTTTGAACCCGGTGCAGCCGAAGAAAGTATTAATCTGCTTGCAGCTGATCTGGAATTTATTCCGGATTCAACAGAAACAGCTGCTACTGAAATTCTCAATCAGCTTAAAAATGAGCTTTCCTCAATTTATTCAGCAGGTATTTTTTCGCGTGCTGCCGTAAATTTTGCCGGGAGTTTGGAAAAAAGTGAAATTAGAAAAATAACCGGCAACGTTGTTTCTAAAATTGAAACCGATAAGGTTTTTTCTGAAAAGAGTGCCTATAATCAGTTTAATACAAAAATAAGGGAGATAGCAGTCAGATTTTCGGAACAGTCTGAATTTCTTTTAAAGCTGAAAGCTGAAAAATATATTTTGCCCAATTTGGAATATGATGAAGCCACCACCCAAAGAGAGACTGATGAAATCGTGCGTAATATTTCATTAACACGCGGTATGGTGCAAACCGGTGAACGCATTATTTTACAGGGCGAGATTGTTAACGACGAGAAGTTTCAGATTTTAGAGTCACTTAAATCAAGTTATAAATCGGAACAGGGTGAGGGAATCAATAAATATGTGATTTCAATCGGTAAAGGAAGTCTGATTCTGGTGTTTATGGTACTTCTGTTCACCTATTTGTATATATACCGGTTTGATATTTTGAATGAATTCCGGAAACTCACTTTTTTGCTGTTGTTTTTTGTGAGCATGATTTTTCTTACCTTGTTGTTCAATTCATTTCCAGACCTGCACATTTATATGGTTCCGTTTGCAATTTTCCCGATTGTGGTACGAACCTTTTACGATTCCCGGACATCAATTTTCACACTGCTGCTGGCAGCCATACTCACCGGATTTTATGCCCCCAACAATTTTGAATTTGTGTTTCTTCAGGTAACTGCCGGTGTTGTTGCCGTTTTCAGCCTGAACAGAATGCATCGCCGCAGTCATCTGGTTATGGCAGCCGTATGGGTGCTGCTAACCTATTCGCTGGTTTATATATCGCTTGAGGCGATTTATGAGGGCTCTTTCCTTACAATAGATTATAAAACCATGCGCTGGTTTGTTTTCAGCAGTGTGCTGATTTTACTGGTTTATCCGCTGATTTTTATTTTTGAAAAACTGTTTGGATTTGTTTCAGATGTAACTTTAATTGAGTTGTCGGATACAAACCAGCCTGTGTTGCGCCAGCTTGCGGAACAGGCACCCGGAACTTTCCAGCACTCAATGCAGATTGCCAATCTTGCCGAAGAAATTATACTGAGAATAGGAGGGAATCCTTTTCTGGTTCGTGCAGGTGCCTTGTATCACGACATCGGTAAAATTGAACGGCCGGGATTTTTTATAGAAAATCAGGCAGTTGGAATTAATCCGCATGATAAAATGGATTATCTTGAAAGTGCCGAAATTATTATAGACCATGTAAAAAACGGAATAAAGCTTGCAAAAAAGCATAATCTGCCCGATGCAATTACCGAATTCATAGCAACTCATCACGGAACAACAAAAGCACAGTATTTTTATCTGAAATATCAGGAAGAGAACCCGGACATTGAGGTTGATGAAAAGCTGTTTATATATCCGGGGCCGCTACCACGTACAAAAGAAGCTGCCGTGGTGATGATTGTTGACGGAATTGAAGCCGCTTCAAGAAGTTTGAAGGAAAAGACAGTGGATAATCTGAAAGAACTGATTCAAAAAATGGTTGACAACAAAATACGCGATCGTCAGCTGCGTGAGTCAGACCTGACCTTTAAAGATATAACAATCATCAAAAAGACTCTGTTAGAGAAGCTTGTAAATATTTATCACGTTCGTATTGAGTATCCGAAAGAGAAAGAGAATAAAAACAATAAGTGAAATGAAAAATATTTAACTTTGTAAACTTTTTCAAAAATAATTATGCTTAAAATCAGCTTTAAAAATTTCGCAGCACTGTTTTTTCTCTTTTTCTTTCTGTCTGAAAGTTGCAGGGAGGCACCATTGCCAATTCCTGAAGAAAATAAAGGAGAAAAAGCATCTGCACTTACCATAAAAGTTAATGATTTTATTAAAATGGTAATGGATGATGTCTATTTATGGTATAAGGAAATCCCGAAGATTGACAATAAATATGAACATGATTCAAAGGCATATTTTAAAAAGCTGTTATATTCAGAGGATAAGTGGTCTTTTTTAACTGATGATGCTGAAGCACTTGAAGACAGTTTTGAAGGCGTTGAAACATCTTACGGCTACTCTCTCGCATTTGGGCGGTTTTCAAATACCAAAAATATTTTTGCCATTGTGGAGTATGTTTATCCGAACACACCTGCATCGGAGGCAGGACTGGAAAGAGGTGATATAATTGTTTTGATGAACGGTAAAGATATTACAGATAAAAATTATACAGATCTTTTGTATGCATCTTCATTGTCAATTTCACTTGGAGTTTTGGGAGAAAACGGTATCTCCACAAATCCCAAACAAATCAGCATGACTGCCGAGGTGCTGCATTTAAATCCTGTTGTGATTGCTGATATTATTGAACATGAGGGACATAAGATAGGTTATTTGTTTTATGCACAGTTTATCAGCAATTATAATTCAAGTCTCGATTCTGTTTTTAGTTATTTTCAGGAAGAGCAGATTACCGATTTGGTGCTTGACCTTCGTTACAATCCGGGTGGAACCACCGACGCGGCAAAGCACCTTTGCAGCTCGGTTGCACCTTTAAATGTGGTAAATAACAGCGAAGTGCTTGTAACATATCAGTGGAATGACAAGTATCAGGAATATTGGGAATCAACAAACAGGGTTAGTGAGCTGAGAGAAAACTTTATTAACAGTACAGCCGTGAAACTGGGACTTGAAAAGATGCATATTTTAACCGGCCCCGGAACAGCTTCCGCTTCGGAACTGACAATTACAGGCCTTAAACCATATATGAATATTGTTACGGTTGGTGAATCAACATACGGTAAATACACTGCATCTATTACTTTAAAACCTTCTGATTATCATAGTATTGACGGAAGCGGATATTATAAGACAATTGATGCTTACAGAGATTTTAAGAATTGGGCAGTTCAGCCTATTATTCTCAGATTTGCAAACTCACAGGGAGTTACCGATTTTAAGGATGGTTTTTTCCCTGATATTATGGTTGGAGAAGACCTTTTTGAAACCTTACCGCTGGGTTACAAGCAGGAGCCGCTTTTAAAGGCAGCTATCGAAGATATTACCGGTACTCAGATAATTGCAATGAAAAGTGCAAAAGTTAAAGTGCCTTACACAATATTCGATCGCGGTTTTTCAAAATTTGACAAAAATAAACGTGAACTGCTTTTGGAAAATGCAGAACTGATGAAAATTGAAAAATCCGAATCCTTTATTCAGGATTAACAGCTCCCAGCCCTTCAATTTTTTCGGTTATTTCAGGATTTCCGCGGTATTTAATTTTTCCGGCACCTTTTATTGATGCATTAAGTGTTTTTGTGGCATGTACCAGTCCGGTACCTACTCCTTCAATGCGTATGTTAACTTCGTCTGCCCTGAGGTCGCCGGCATTCAAATTACCTGCACCTGCAATTCTGGCTTCAAGTGTTTCGGCAATTCCGCTCAGTTTGCTTAAAACTCCGCCGCGGTTATCAATACTCACATAACTGGCTTTAAGTTTCAAATCGGCTTTTGCACTTCCTTCAACCAGTATCTCAATATCATCCAAATCGAGAAATCCGTGGGTTTCAAGTTTTATTCCGCCATAAATGTGAAGTTTTTCAATATCACTGAAGGTTATTAGCAGATTTACCTTGCTGAAATCAAACGGCCTGCGGTCAACGGTCAGATGCAGCAAGCCGTCTTCATTCTTTATTTTCAGGTAATTGAAAGCTTTTTCATCGGTAGCTCTTATTTCCACCGATGTTGTTTTACCCTGTACCAGCTCAACCCCGAATGAACCTTCAAGATAAATTTCTGAAAAGTCATCCACTTTATGAAGTTTCGAAAAAATCTCACGTTCCTGAGCTGTAATATTTTGTGAAAGCAAAAAGATAAAAGTCAGCAGAAAAATTGTTCTGCCTGCATACAAAAAATAAGTTTTTTGTTTCATTTTATTTGTTTTACTGAAAATGTTTAAAAGCAAATTTAAAGGTTCCTTTTTATGATTTATACAAAACGTTAAATTCAGAACTTTTATTAACAATTTATTTGCCAAGTTTTTTTAAGAAAATCACCCCGTAAGCTGTAAGCAAAAAAACCACGGTAACAATAAATTTATCAATAAACAAGATTTCGGGTTGCAGCAATACCATTTGGACTGCATATAAAAATGCCGGCGCTGCAAGTCCCCACAAAACAAAAAGAATATTTACAGAAAATTTATTGTAAAGGTTTAATGCTATGGCAGTCCAGCTAAGGGCAAAGCCAATCATTAAAAACCCATGGGTTCTGTCTCCGTTCAACAGTCGCATTGTACCCAGAATTGCGGGGATAAGCCCGACGAAAATAAGTGAACGAATTATGCTTCTTTTTACTTTAAATCTTATTTCATCGTTTTTTATTTCCGGAAACAGCTGCCGTTTTAGCCTTATCTCTCTGAATTCCGGTTTTGACAAATCACTTTCCGAATTAATCAGCCCTCTCTTTACAGCTTCACTTACTGCCTGTGCGGCAGCTTCCTTTTGGTACAGACTGCGTTTTCTCAGAACCTCTTTCAGCTCCTCATCGTTAAGTTCCGCCATTATCTCTTTAAAATCGTTATCTGTTTCAGACGAATTTGAAATTAACTGCATTTCAAAGTGCTTTTATAAATTTAAA
>CAZXTX010000099.1:0-2637 GCA_964643695.1 uncultured Mariniphaga sp.
CCATTTGTTATCATTGTTACAGTTTGTAAGCAGACGGATCAGTGAAGTAACCACAATTTCGTTGTACCTGTTCTCCCTGATGATTTTCAGCATTTCATCAAGGCGGCTCCAGTTCTCATCCCTTGCTTCATTTATAAGTTGTGCCCAGTAAAGGGTCTCTTCCTGATAATTCCCGTTTGCTCTTTCTTTGACAATATTGTTTGCCCATTGCGGTGATTTATCGCTGTGGCACTGGTTGCAGGCATTTGGCGATCCGAACTTAATGGTTGCTTCGGGCATTGGCGGCCTGAATGAGTGGTCGCTGCGGATAAAATGTCCGACATATTCGCGGCTGGGAACATGGCAGTTAATGCATTGTGAACCCGTGCTTTCGGGTTTGTGCATTGTATGTGCTTCCAGGTCATCTCCCTTGTCAGTATGGCAGGAAATGCAGGATAAATTGGTATTGTCTTTAAAGCGGTTTCTTCCGCTTGATGTATGGCATGTAACACAGTGTAACTCACTTTTCTGAATACAGGGATTCATCAGCCAGCCGGTCATTGTGTAGTTTTCGCCAAGGTCGCGCCCGTCGGGGTAAAAATCGCGGTCTTCAAGTGTTGCCAGACTGAAATGGTCGAAATAGAGTTCACCCGGTACATAACTTTCGGTTATCGGACTTCCTTTTGCGTGGCAGGTTGCACATGATGAGTTGTGCTGCTCCGGTGTAAATGTGCTGGTTACAATCAGCTTCAAGTCATCCGGCACATTGCCTTCGCCAGCTTCAATGCATACCCTGATATGCTCCTCACTGGGGCCGTGGCATGTTTCGCAGTTAATTCCCGACTCTTTCCAGATGGTGTGGTATGTGTCGCTTGTTAAGTCATAATTTGAACTTGTCTGGCTCACATGACAGTTGTAGCAGCCGGTGTTGAAGGTGTACATGCGGTCTTTCCACGGCAGTGCCTCATCGGCAACATCACCTGTGGTAAAATTGCGAACTGCCGACTCGGGATAGTTAAACCAGGTTTGACGGTTCATGTCGTAGGCGAGGGGAGCAGTTTGCAGCCAGCCTTTGTCCAACTGAACCAAAAAAGTATAAACATTTGGTCCGCCAAGGCACCAAAGCATATCATACTTGTTTATAAGATTGTTGTCGTCTTTTTCAACCATTATCATCAGCGAATCTTCATAAACAATCTCATAATTTTTCCCTTCAACTTTTAAAAGTCCGCTTTCGGGGAATGAATATTCATTGATAAAATCTGTATTTACAGGCTGCATTGCCTTTCCGTGCATGGATGGTTCCCATAAATCATAAAACCTTTGGTGGCACTGTTTGCAGCTTTCGGAACCTGAAAATCCGTCGGCAGAAACATTATTACTGCTGCGCTTGACACACGAACCAAAAAATAATAATATAAGAGGGATAAATATGTAAAACAGATGTTTTGCGGACATATATCAGTTTTTTTTACAAATATTGAGATAATTTTGTGAAGAATAAATTTTAAGAGGAATAAAGAAACCTGTTATAAAATATATTTTTTTAATATTAACCGGGTTTAAAATTGTAACCCTAAAAACAGCCGGAATGAAAGTTGGAATTATACGTGAGGGAAAAATGCCGCCGGATAATCGTGTGCCGCTTACACCGCAGCAGTGTGCCGAAGTGAAACAAACATTTAACGGTGTTGAAGTTGTTGTTCAATGCAGTAAAAAAAGATGTTTTAGTGATGAGGAGTACCGTGAAAAAGGTATCCGGATTGTGGATGATATTTCGGATTGTGATGTGCTGCTTGGTGTAAAGGAGGTACCCGAAGATGATCTGGTTCACGGGAAAATATATTTTTTCTTTTCGCACACCATAAAAGAGCAGGAATATAACCGTAAACTGCTCCAAACAATTCTGAAAAAAAGAATTCAGTTAATTGATTATGAGACTTTAACCGATAAAAATGGTGAGCGCATTATCGGGTTTGGCAGATTTGCCGGTCTGGTTGGTGCATACAACGGTTTCAGGGCATTGGGTTTACGCCGCAGGATATTTGATTTGAAACCTGCATATAAATGTTCCGGGCTTGATGAAATGCTGAGGGAACTGGAAAAAGTAAGAATTCCGGCGGTGAAAATTGCCGTTACCGGCAACGGGCGTGTGGCCGGCGGAGTGTTGGAAATACTTAATTTTTTGAAAATTGAACAGCTTGCACCGGAGCAGTTTTTGAAGGCAGAAAATCATGGTATGCCGGTTTATTCACAGCTTTTACCGGAGCATTATGTAACAAGGAAAGATGGTGAATCATTTGACCTGAAACATTTTTACGAAAATCCCGAAATGTATGAAAATGCCTTTCTGCCATTTGCTTTTTCTGCCGACATGCTGATTGCGGCTGCATACTGGGACCCGAAGGCACCGGTTTTGTTTACCGAAGACGATATGCGCAACAGTAATTTCAGAATAACTGTTATTTCTGATATAACATGTGATATTGACGGTTCTGTTCCGTCAACCAAACGGGCATCAACAATTGAAGAACCGTTTTATGATTTTAACCCTTTGACAGGGAAAGTTGATGAGGCATTTTCATCAGAAAGCAATATTACCGTTCAGGCAATTGACAATCTGCCGAACGAACTGCCGAAAGATGCTTCCGAAGATTT
>CAZXTX010000099.1:2737-9933 GCA_964643695.1 uncultured Mariniphaga sp.
TCTTCATCGGTGGCATCAGGTTCAATTTCCAGAATTTTATAATCCGAATCGGTATTTTTGATAAACATTGCCTGAATTGATTGGAAATCACTGTCGGAAATTCCCATTTCACGGGCAATGTGTTCAATAAGTTTCCGCTCACTGACATCTATTTTCTGGTCGGCATTTGCAATTCCGAAAAGGAAATGGAGCAGCTGCAGGCGGGCAGAATAATTCATGTTTTGTCTTATCTGTCTGCTGACTTCATTCACCGGAATATTTTGTTTGAGAAGATCACGCAGCAGTTTTAACGCATCAGCAGCAGGTGCTTCTCCAAAACTTTGCAGCAGATAGCCTTTTACATAATCGAGTTCGGATCTCAAAACTTTTCCGTCGGCTTTCATTACTGCTGCTGCAAGCACCAACAGGCTTACCATAAATCCGCCGGTAGTTGTTCTGCCTGAATAGCCTGTTGTTCTGACCGGCTTGTCAATGCTTTTTCCGTCAACAATCGATCCTATTGCAAAACCTATGAGTGCGCCAATCGGGCCGCCCACAGCCCAGCCAAGACCTCCGCCTATCCATTTACCGTATTTTCCCATTTTTTCTTAAATTTTTATCTGTTTTGATAATTTCAGGAATAATCAAGTTTTTGTTATCGTTTTGCAAAATCAAATCTGCAAATTTCTGTTTTTTTTCTTCACTCCATTGTTTACCCATCCTTTCTCGAACCATAGTTTCTGTTATGCCGTCTCTGAGCATTACCCTTTTTATACGCTCAGTTTCGGGTGCAGTTACAAGAATAGAAAAATCCATGAGTTTATAAAAACCGCTTTCAAATAAAATAGCGGCTTCATGAATAATATATGGTGAATTTTTATGAATTGTAAGCCATTTTTCAAATTCTCCCCTGACAACAGGATGTACAAGTTCATTTACTTTTGTTAGCTGCAGCTCATTTGAGAAAATATGTGCTGCCAGTTTTTTGCGGTTAAGTTTATTATCAGGCTGATAAATATCTTCACTAAAAAGTTTTATTAATCCTGATTTTATTTCAGTGTTTGTGTCATACAGGTTTTTTGCAACTGTGTCAGCTTCAAAAACCGGTATGCCGAGGAGTTTAAATACATTGCAGACGGTTGTTTTTCCGCTGCCTATACCTCCTGTTATTCCAACTTTTACTGTCATTTTGGATTATTCAGTTTCAATCAGATATTCAACTAAGTCAGGTGAAACCTTTAAAATCTGCAAATATTGTTTTTCTGTTTTCACGGAAACCTGCAGACGGTTTTTATCTTCACTGACATGATTGTAGTCAACAGTTGCAAAAAAATCTTCCGGGGTAACTTTTTCATATTCGCTTAAACCTGCCATAACAGTTATTTTTACTTTGTTCGGAAAAAGTTTCAGGTTAACTCCTTTTTCCAGATTAACAGTTTGTACCGGAAGTGTAAGTTCTTTTTCCGTAAATTTTTCAACAGGTATCAGAATAGAAACTTTTTCGGGTGTAACTTTAGTGTTTTCAGGATTATTAATTTGAAGTTGTTTTTCATAATTTTTGTACAATTCTGAAAATGTTTTTGGTTCGGTATAAAGTATTTTTATTGTGTCAACTACTGCTGACGGCCCTGTTAGCAATACGCTGTCAGGCTTAAGGATAATGTTTCCTTTCAAAAAATATTGTGGCCTGAAAGTAATATCGGCATTATATGCAACCGGAATGAGCCTTGTTTTTAAACTGTCAAACTGAAATTCAATTTCCTGGGGAGAGATTGAAGTAATTGAAATTTCACTGCTTACCTGCTGGTTTATTTTATTAATTAATGTTTCTGATGGAATTTTATAAATATTGTTTTGTTTTTCGGCATTTCTGATAATTGTTCTCAGGTCTATAATTACCGGTGAAACCGAAAATGAAAGTTTATGCCTTAAAAGCGTGAAACCGTGCATTTGCACATTCAGTTCTAATTTTTGTGGCGGATTGTTAGACAAAAAAAGCTTATCGGGAGGATTAACATATTTTACAGGGTAAGAAAGACTGGTGTTATATTCTTTTTCCATGGAATTTAAAAACCATAATGAGGTGGCAATAAACAGGCAAATAAAAAAGATGACAACCTGCTTGTTGTTTTTAAGCCTTTCAGGTTTTAAATCACCAATAAATCTTGAAACTTTATTGTTCATCTGTTTTTAATTTATATTGCTTTTTGAAAACAGATTAAATTAACACGAAGTTCAGTAAATTTTATAAATGCCGGATTGATAAAATAATTTTGTCCGGAATAAATTTTCATGCTTTCTTACAACTGATTCAAAACCTCAAAATTAATGAATCATTTTCTGATATTGACCTTCAATTGTTCTAATAAATTGCGGAAAATCATCTATAGTTTCTTTAATCATCTCAATGTCAAATGATTTTAGCCCGGATTCCAGTTCATTATAATATTGCAGTAATATGGAGTTGCATGATTTTTCAGTTGCCAGTGTATATATCTGATTTTTGAAGTTTTCAATTTCAAATATTATAAGTGTGTTTTTTATCTTTTTCCATTCGGGCATAAGATATTCATTGATTTCTTTTAGCAGCTGAGGTGTATTTTTTAAACATTTTTCCGATATTTTGGATGTTTTTTGCTGTTCCTTTTTCTGAATATGAGGCAGAGGTTTATAAGTGTGTTTCAAAAATTGTTTTAAAACTGTTTCAAGATTTTCTTTGAATACCGGTTTTTGCAGAAATCCGTTAAATATGCTGTGAATTTTTGAGTTTTCGTCATCTATTGTCGATCCTGTAAAAGCTACAACAGGGATGTCCATTAGTTTTTTGTTCTGTTTAATCATTTTAGTTGTATCAAAACCGTTTACCCCGGGCATTCTGATATCCATAAAAATCAGGTCGGGTTTTTCGGTTTCTAATTTGGCCAGTGCGTTAATTCCATCGTTTGCTTCAATAAATGTTACATTTTTGGAGCCAATGAGCTTTTTTAAAACAAGTATGTTATAGTTGATATCGTCCACAATCATAATTTTGCAGGGCTCAAGCAACAGTGTGCAGTCTTTTCTCCGGGTTTCTTTCTGTATATTTTTATTGTAATCAATTTTTACCTCGTTAAAAGAAACAGTAATGGTGGTGTCTTTACCGGGTATGCTGTCAACATTAATAGTTCCGTTCATTTTTTCAATCAACCCTTTTACAATTGCCTGTTCAAGTCCGGTTTCTTTTTCCAAATTTTGTTTTTCGGTGCGGGTTTTGGTAAAATTTTCAAAAATTGATTCTTTTTCATCTTCCTTAATGCAGGTTCCGGTTATTTCAACTGAAATTATCAGGTTTATTTTATCCCCGAAAGCAGCTTCTTCAGCATACGACCTTATATGAATAAATCCTGTGTTCGCATATTTTATTACTTTTCCGACAAGATTGAAAATAATCTGATATAATCTGATTTCATCAATTAGAATATAATCCGGAATTGATGGTTCAGTTGTGAATTGAATCTCTATATTCCTTTTTTTGGCTATTGGATAAAAAACCTGTTTGATGTCATTTATCATATCAGTGAAATGAACCGGAATATTATTGATACGTATTTTCCCTGATTCAATTTTTGAAAGGTCAAGAATGTCATTTAAGAGATTTGATAAGCCTTTGGCACTCATGAGTATTGTTGATAAATATTCCCTATGCTGCTCATCACCGGTATTTTCATACAGCCACTGACTGAAGCCTAATACGGCATTTAGCGGTGTTCTGATTTCGTGAGAAATATTTGAAAGAAAATCAGATTTTATTTGTAGTGCACTTGTTGCTTTTTCCTGTGCATCTTTCAGTTTACGATTAAGTTGTGCTATTTGATTTTCCAGTATTTTAATTTTAGCTTCGGATTCATCATGCGATTCGTAGTTATGATGCCGGATCAGACTGTTTTTCGAAATCTCAACCATAAGTTTCCCAATTCTTTTAATTTCCTGATTAAAAAGGTTTTAATATTTTCCCGATGTAATTTTTTTAATTCATTTTCAATTTTTGAGTTTACAAAAACAATTAAACTTAAAAATTGTAATTTGTATTTCAGAATTAAAAATGTGAAAGTAATTATTTAGTTTAAACATGAAAAGAATATTTGTGAAAAAACCAAGTTTTTATTAAATGGCAATAATTAAGTCATTACCGGCTAAAATTTATAGTTTTGAGGTTTTATTTACGTAATTATTAAAATTGAAATATGAAAATATCTGTTGTTGGAACCGGTTATGTCGGATTGGTTTCGGGAGCATGCTTTTCTGAAATTGGTATTGAGGTGGTTTGTGTGGATATTGATAAAAAAAAGATTGAACTGCTTAACAAAGGAGATATTCCCATTTATGAACCGGGCCTTGAGATAATTTGTAAAAGCAATATGGAAAAAGGCAGGCTGAAGTTTACGACTGATCTGGCTGAAAGTCTTGAAGGTGCTGATGCCGTGTTTATTGCAGTTGGAACACCTCCGGGCGAAGATGGAAGTACTGACTTAAAATATGTTCTGAAAGTTGCGGAGGAGATAGGACGGACAATTACAGATTACATTATTGTGGTAACAAAAAGTACCGTACCCGTTGGTACTTCTGATAAGGTGAAAAGCGTCATTGAAAAGGAACTGCAGAAAAGAGGTGTTGATTTTTCTTTTGACATTGCTTCAAATCCCGAATTTTTAAAAGAAGGGAATGCAATTCAGGATTTTATGAAGCCCGACAGAATTATTGTTGGTGCCGAATCGGAGAAGGTAAAAAGGGTAATGAATCGTTTGTACAAACCATTTGTTTTAAACGGCCATCCTGTAATTTTTATGGATATCAAGTCATCGGAAATGACAAAGTATGCAGCCAACTCAATGTTAGCCACCCGTATCAGCTTTATTAACGATATTGCAAACTTATGTGAACTTACCGGTGCCGATATTGAAATGGTACGGCGTGGAATAGGTTCCGATCCCCGTATTGGCAATAAGTTTTTATATCCGGGTACCGGCTATGGCGGGTCTTGTTTTCCAAAGGATGTTAAAGGGTTAATCAGTACTGCCGAGGAGTACGGATATTCGCTTGAGCTGCTGAAGGCAGTTGAAAAAGTTAATGAGCGACAGAAAACAGTTTTGTTCGGCAAAGTTAAAAAGCACTTTAACGGGAATTTACAAGGATTGAAAATTGCAGTCTGGGGCCTGGCTTTTAAACCAGAAACTGATGATATGCGCGAAGCACCTTCACTTGTTGTTATTGAAAAGTTGCTCGAAAGCGGTGCAAAAGTTACTGCTTACGACCCTGCTGCAATTGAAAATGCAAGACAAATTCTGGGTACAAAAATTTCATTTGCAAAAGATGAATATGAAGCCTGTATAGATGCTGATGCACTTTTGCTAATAACCGAATGGACAGAATTTCGTATGCCCAATTTTCGGGTTTTGGGAAAACTTATGAAAAACAAGCTTATTTTTGACGGAAGAAATATATATGATCATGAGGAGCTTGAAAGATTGTCTTTTACATATTATTCAATCGGGCGTAAAATTATAAATAATTAGAAATGAAGCGTGTTTTAGTAACCGGCGGAGCCGGATTTGTTGGTTCGCATCTTTGTGAATATCTTCTGGAGCAGGGTAATGAGGTGATTTGTCTGGATAATTTTTTTACCGGAAAAAAACAAAATATCATCCATCTTACAAATAATCCGTGGTTTGAACTGGTGAGGCATGATATTACAATGCCATATTACGTTGAAACAGATGAAATTTATAATCTTGCATGTCCCGCATCTCCTGTCTATTATCAGTTTAATGCCATAAAAACCATTAAAACTTCAGTGCTGGGATCAATAAATATGCTTGGACTTGCAAAACGCACCGGTGCCAAAATACTTCAGGCTTCCACAAGTGAGGTATATGGTGATCCGGAGGTGCATCCCCAGCCCGAAAGCTACTGGGGTAATGTTAACCCGATTGGTGTCCGGTCGTGTTATGATGAGGGGAAACGATGTGCAGAATCTCTTTTTGTCAATTATCATCAGCAAAATAATGTCAGAATAAAAATAGTAAGGATTTTTAATACTTACGGCTCAAGAATGGAACCGGACGATGGTCGTGTTGTTTCAAACTTTATTGTTCAGGCACTGCAAAACAAGGATATTACAATTTTTGGAGATGGTACCCAAACCCGAAGTTTTCAGTATGTGAGCGACCTTGTTGAAGGTTTGGTGCGTATGATGGCTACCGCTGATAATATTACCGGTCCCGTAAATCTGGGAAACCCGGAGGAGTTTACAATGCTTGAACTGGCAAATGAAATTCTAAATATTACCGGTTCAAAATCAAAAATAGTTTATCTGCCCCTGCCCGAGGATGATCCGGCCAAACGCAAACCCGATATTTCACTTGCCAAAGAACTGCTTGACGGATGGGAACCTGTTGTGCCCCTGCGTGAAGGACTCGAAAAAACAGTGGAATATTTCGACAGGCTTTTATCGGAAAAAAACAACTGAAAAACTGCAATAAATCCGTAATTATTTGCTATGCGATTGTAATTTCAATTTTACTGCATCTGAACAGTTAATCTGTAAAAATCAGCGCATATAATGATAAGACTCTCCCCATGCCATAATCAGTTTAGGGTAGGGAACATTCCAGCGGGAATAGTCTAATAAGTATGCTTCCCGGTGGTCGATTGTATGGCCCAGCTCATTTTCGTGTGAAGGAATTATAAGCTTCGGATTATACCCTTTGGCACTGCGCGGCGGATCGGTTGTCCAGCAGTTGGGAACCAGAATGTCAATTTCATATTTTTCGCCAATTTCGTCAATCCATGAAAAATCTTCTCCCAGCGACTGGTCACCGGTGTGGCAGTAAGTTATTCCGTCGGGTGTAAAAACAACAGTTACATTGTTGAGTATGTTTGCTCCCTGATGTCCGGGATAAATCACCACTTCAAGTTTTAAATTCCCGGATTTAACCGGAAGAGTCTGTTTCTCGTGTACTTTTCTTTCCAAATGTGTTATTTCATCGTGAATAGGTTTACCGTCCCATATATCAGGCGGTGCAACAACAGGTTTCCCCTGATCAAGAAAAATACGGGCAACAACTTCGTCGGCATGGTCATTATGATAATGGCTGATAAAAAGAACATCACATTGGCCGGCAACTTCTTTAATAAAATCGTCTGTTAATGCAAAGTCTTCTGACTTTGAAGAATATGCC
>CAZXTX010000100.1:0-1100 GCA_964643695.1 uncultured Mariniphaga sp.
CAGGGCGATGCAAGGTTTGAGGCACCTCTTTCAGAAACTTTGAAAACCGGTTTGGAAAAGGGAAAATGCTGGTGGTTCGGGCAGGAAAAAGAGGCATGGGTTCTGAATCATGAACTGGCTCATATTTTTTCGTGTCTGCCGTTTTTTGGAAATTTTGCAGATAACAGTCTGCTGGTACATTTTGACGGAGGTGCGAGCCTGAGCAACTTTTCGGCTGCACTGTTCAGAAACAACAGGTTTGAATGGCTGGAGCATCACTGGGATTTAAAACCGTTCAGCACTATTTACAATGCCAATGCACTGGTTTTTTCAATTATTGGTGCAAAACTGCCCGAGCAAAACTCCGTACCGGGTAAATTCATGGGTTTTGCAGGGTGGGGAACTCCTGATGAAAAGCTTAAGGAGTGGCTTTATGCAAACAACTTTTTTCAGGATATCTGGGGAAAAACTTCGGTCTTTTTTAAAGCCGCAAAAAAAGATTTCGGAATTGAGCTGAAATCGTTTGATCTGAAAAATTCTTTCATTCAAAATGTTGCGGCATCGTTACAGGAAATTTTTATTGAGCAGATTTTGCAGAAACTCGGAAGTCTTAAAGAACGCACAGGCACTGAAAATCTGTACTACACCGGCGGTTCGGCACTTAATATTGTTGCAAACACACGAATTGCGGAAAGCGGGCTTTTCAAAAATATTTTTATTCCGCCCTGTACCGAAGACAGCGGGCTTGCACTGGGAGCCGCTGCATTTGCCGAATGGAAAAAACATGGTTTCGTCAAAATTCACGGCAGTTACCTGAATAACTGGAATATAGAAACTTATGATACGGTTTTCACTCAGGAAATCATTCATGAAGTTGCAAAATTGCTGGTTAACAGGAAAATTGTTGGTATTTGCAACGGATTTGGTGAAGCCGGCCCGCGTGCACTGGGAAACCGGAGTATTCTGGCTCTGACTGACTCCAAAAAACTGGCCGCGGAAATAAGTATAAATAAAAAAGGGCGTGAGTGGTATCGTCCGCTGGCACCGGTTGCGCTTGAGAAAAATGTGAGTTATTTTACCGGAAACCGGGAAATTCATCCGTTGTCAAAATTTATGCTGCT
>CAZXTX010000100.1:1200-9778 GCA_964643695.1 uncultured Mariniphaga sp.
GGAAATGAAGCTGGATGGGGTTGTTATTAACGGCACACTGAGAGTTTTAAAAACATTTACATAATTTTGCAGCGCTTTACACTAATAAACAGATGACATTAATTTTAAATATTGAAACTGCAACCGAAGTTTGTTCCGTAAATCTGGCAAGCAATGGTGAGATTGTGGCAGAAAGGGAGAGCCTTGAAGGGTTGAATCATTCAAAACTGCTGACGGTTTTTATTGATGAAATTTTGAATGAAAGCCGGATAAAACCTGAAAGGTTGGATGCAGTGGCAGTAAGTAAGGGGCCCGGTTCTTACACTGGTTTGCGCATCGGGGTTTCGGTGGCGAAAGGTTTGTGCTATTCCTTAAATATCCCGCTTATTTCGGTTGGAACGGTTGAAGCTATGGGGAAATATGCGGCTGACAACAGAAAACAATATCTGCCGGAAGGTGTAAATGCCGAGAATGCCCTGTTTTGTCCGATGATTGATGCCCGGCGAATGGAAGTTTATACAGCACTTTTTAACGCACAGGGCGAAAATATCGAACCTGTTTCGGCAAAAGTAGTTGATGAAAATTCATTTTCCGAATATTTAAACCGGCAGCCGGTTCTGTTTTTTGGTAACGGTGCGGAAAAATGCAAGCCGGCAATTACACACTCCAACGCTCTGTTCTGCGGCCCCTCAGGAGCTTCGGCACGGTTTATGATAAATCTGACAGAAATGAAATACAATAATAAAATATTTGAGGACGTTGCATATTTTGAACCGTTTTATTTGAAAGATTTTGTTGCGACAATCCCAAAAAATAAAGTGATAAAATGAAACAGATCAGATACATATTTTTATTTCTGCTGATTTTTCCGCTTCATTCAGAAGCTGCAAAAAAAGAGATATTCTTTAACATGAAATTCGGTTTTATAAAAGGCGGCGAAACCAAGCTGATTATTACCGATACCATTTTTAACAATACCCCTGCGATACACTATTACCTTGAAGCTAAAACCACCGGCATAACCGACAAACTTTACGGCATTAACGATATTTATGAAACCACCGTTGATGCGAAAACACATTTGCCGCTAAAATCAATCCGAAACATAAAAGAGGGGAAATATCGCTGGTACAACGAAACACTCTATTATCACGATGTTGATTCAATTCACAGTCAGAAATCGGGGTGGCGAAGTGTGCCTCACAACCTTGTTGACATAGTGTCGGTATTTTTTTATTTCATTCAGTACCATCTTCACGAAAATATAATTCCGGGTGCAAGTGTAACTTTTCCAACTTTTCATGCCGATAAAATTGAAGACATATCAGTGATATATATGGGTGATGAGAGGGTATCGACCGGACTTGGGAAAATTGACAGCTATGTGCTGGTACCTTTTGTTGACAAGGGGAAAGTGTTAAAACGCTCGGACGGACTGAAATTTTTTATCTCGAAAAAATCAAAACTGCCGGTAACCATAGAGTTTGAAATGCTGCTTGGTGCACTACGTGCCGAACTGGTAAATTATTACATTGACGGTGTGAAACAGGATGCGGACTGATGCTAATTTTTTTCTTCTGCACAAAACAATAGCTTAAATTTGAACGATTTGTTTATTTTTGCAAAAAAGTAAAACAGTAAAAAAAGAATAATGGCTACAACTGCAGATTTTAGAAACGGCATGTGCATTATGTTTAAGGACGATATTTATTCAATCGTTCATTTTCTTCATGTAAAACCCGGCAAAGGGCCGGCTTTTGTACGCACAAAGCTTAAAAATGTAAAAACCGGAAGAGTAATTGAAAACACTTTTTCATCAGGGGTAAAAGTTGATGAGGTTCGTGTGGAGAGGCGTCAGTATCAGTATCTTTATAAAGATGAAATGGGATTTAATCTGATGCATACCGAAACTTTTGAACAGATTTCAATTCCCGGTTCAATGATTGAAAACAACGATTTGATGAAAGAGGGACAAATTGTGGAAATTCAGTTTCACGCCGAAACCGAAACTCCGCTGACTGCCGAAATGCCTTCTTTTGTTGAACTTCAGATTGCAAGTACAATCGAGGGCGAAAGAGGAAATACCGCAAGCACTACCGCATTAAAGCCTGCAACCCTTGAAACCGGTGCGGAAATTATGGTTCCGCTCTTTATAGGCGAAGGTGAAGTAATTAAAGTGGATACCCGTGACCGCTCCTACGGCGAGCGCGTAAAATAACATAAATCAAATTTTTCAGATGTGTCCGGTTTGTTTATTCAGGCCGGACTTTTTTTGCTCTGCCTGGTTTTGCCGCAAATGCAAATCAATGGCCACAATCATTGCGGTAAACCCCCAGAACGGCACCGAAAGCTTGTCGGTATCGAGAAAGTTGTTTAAAAACCCGTGTATGTAATAGGTAAACAAACCTGTAACCGCAGCTAAAACAATACCTTTTAAGCGTTTGTCATCCAGTTTCCCCCATACTTTTATGCCGGTATATAAAACGGTGATAATAATTATCAGGAAAGTTGCCATTCCGCCAATCCCCGATTCTGAAAGCGGCCCTAAATACTCACTGTGTGCATTTCCGCCGTCGCCAACATTGGTGCTGATTATTGTCCTGTCTTTTTTGAGCTGAAACCCCGCATATTTGAACATGTAGGTTCCCGGCCCGAAACCAAACAGCGGCCGCTCCTGAAACATTCTGATTGCGCTTCCCCACCGGTTGATGCGTTCTAAATTGGAAGCATCCGATGAAATGTTTCCCATAGATGAAAAATGTTCAATCAGATTTGACGACGACTCATCGGAATTGCGCTCAAGCTGCATAACAATTTCATGCTGAAATGAAAAAATCAGAATCAGAACGGCAGCTATTGTTAAAAAAAGCGGCCTGAAACGAATTCTCAACCTGATAACCATCCATACACCAAGGGCAAGAATCAGACTGAGCCAGGCTGCACGGCTGTATGAAAACACAAAGGCAATAAACAGAATTACGGTAAAAATTGCAGCAATTCTTCTGATTTTTCGGGGATATTGTTTGTTGAATGTAAAAAGCACGGTAAACGGAAGATACATTGCCAGAGCAGCACCGTATGACGTATGGTCGTTATAAAAGGGTGAAACCACATAATGAGCTGCCTGTTTGTTAAGTAAACCGTAACCCATGTGCCTGAACAATGTATAGAAAATTACAATCAGAAAACCTGTCAGGTAGAGCCAGATGTACTGTTCCATTTTTTTGCCGCCGGTAAAAATTTTAACAGTAAGTAAGTAGAAAGCCACAACAAACCATATCCGCATTAATAAAAACTTAAACGAAACCATCGGCATAGTGCTGGTGATGCTGGTAATCAGAATCCAGAGCAGATTAATAAAAATGGCAACCGACACCGGATGTAACAATATTTTTTTGTCAAAACTTCGTTCGTGAACAATTTTCAGGATAAATAAAATTAAAATGGCAACAAGTATCGGTTCGGTTGGTAAATACATGTCAAAACTAAGCCCCGGCATAATTGTACTCAGTTCCACCGATAGCGGTGCAAAAAATACCGCAATCCAGATAAGCTTGTCAAATGAAAAAATAACTAATAAAGCACCTGTAAGAAGAACAGGCAGAAGATTCAGCACCATCGAATCCTTTTTTACCACAAACCAGATATTCAATAATATAAATGATATTGAAATCAGATAAAAAAGCGTAATTTTTATGGTGTTGTTTTGAATCACCTGTTAGTCAGCTTTCCGGTAGTCTAAAACAAGAAAAACAAGCAGTGCAAAAAACAGAGCGGCTGCAGTGGAAAACAGCACAATAAGCCAGCGTACCGGATACGACTTTTTATCGGCAGGAACCGGATACTCCACAACATGGGAATAGGAAATGTCCTTTTCATATTCACTCAAATGAGTGTCATGCAAAGTGTTAAGCGAATCAATAATTGTAATCATATAACTTAGCCGGCTCTCAAGGATCAGTGCCTCGGTGCCTTTTTCAGCCAGATTGTTATACATCTGCTCAATCTTTTTTGTACCATCGGCTGAGCGACCGCCCGAAAGTGCTGTCATATAGCCTTCGGTAACCCGTTCAACCTGACTTTTAAAATCAAGAATTCCGTAATCTTTCTGAACCAGGTTTATTTTTGCAACCAGAGTATCAAGCTCGGCATATTTTTTTTCCAGGTTTTTTTTGGAAATAATAACCATTTCAAAGTCTTTGGCCTTGTGCATCTGCCCCATTTTACGGTTGTAAAAAACAATCAGCGAATCGCACATATCGCTTGCTCTTTGCGGGTCTTTGTCCATAACCCGTATTTCAACCGTTTCAAATTTAGTTTTGGCGGCATTTACATGCTTATTGTAAATATCAAGCATGTATGCCATATAGTGCGGATCATCTTTGCTTATTTTGTAAACTTCATCAAGGCCGAAGGCATCAATCATCATCAGTTTTATATCTCTGGAATTGACAACTTCCAGCATCTGTTCGGTTTCGGACTCTTCGCTCAAAACCCAAATGTTTGACGGATAAATGCGTGCGGTTGACCTGAATTTAGGCTTTATAAACGCAGAACCCGAAAAAATTGCTGATAAAATTATGGCAATCAGGCCAATAGCGGCAAAATGAAATATGTGTTTCCGGATAATATCCAGGATGCGTTGATTGTCAAAAAAGTCATTCATAAAAATGGTATAATTTGATAGCAATAATGCAACGTAACCAATCAGCTTTTAGTATTGTTTTTTCTGAAATTGTCAAATAATTAATCAACAATAATCAGTGAATAATTCTTTTTTCCTTTGCGTACAAGAATATATTTTCCGCCAATCAGGTAATCACTGTTAATCGTTGCCTCTTCGTTATCAATCAGTTCCTGATTGATACTCAGTCCGTTGCCTTTAATTGTTCTTCGCAGTTCGCCTTTCGACGGAAAAACCTGTGTATTTTCGGCAAGCAAGTCAATTACATTAATTCCCTTTTCCAGTTCTGATTTTGAAATTCTGAACAGCGGAACTCCTTCAAAAACGGAGAGGAATGTTTTTTCGTCAAGTTTACGCAGCTGTGCCGCAGTTCCTTTTCCAAACAAAATTTGCGATGCTTCCACAGCCATTTCGTAATCGTTTTCCGAATGAACCATGGTGGTAACTAATTCTGCCAGCTTTTTTTGAAGAATTCGTGCATGTGGTGCGGCTTTATGTTCGGTCACAAGAGCTTCAACCTCTTCTTTTTTGAGCACCGTAAAAATTTTAATATATTTTTCCGCATCTTCATCGGATGTGTTTATCCAGAACTGATAAAACTGGTAAGGCGTTGTACGTTCAGAGTCTAACCAGACATTTCCCTGTTCGGTTTTTCCGAATTTTGCACCATCTGCTTTTGTAATCAGCGGAACGGTAAGAGCATAGGCTTCACCTCCGGTTTTACGGCGAATCAGTTCGGTGCCGGTGGTAATATTTCCCCACTGGTCTGAACCGCCTAACTGCAGTTTACAGTTCATATTGCTGTAAAGCCACAAGTAATCATATCCCTGAACCAGTTGATAGGTAAATTCGGTAAATGACATTCCCTCTTTGGATTCGGCACTGAGACGTTTTTTTACCGAATCCTTTGCCATCATGTAATTTACGGTAATATGCTTGCCGATATCGCGGATAAAATCAAGGAAATAAATATCTTTCATCCAGTCGTAGTTGTTTACCATAACTGCAACGTTTGGTGCGGCGGTTTCAAAATCGAGAAACTTTGAAAGCTGCTTTTTTATACATTCCTGATTATGCCGCAAAGTACGTTCGTCAAGCAGGTTGCGCTCTTCCGATTTTCCCGACGGGTCACCGATCATACCGGTTGCTCCGCCTATCAGGGCAATCGGTTTATGGCCTGCCATCTGAAAATGCTTTAACACCATAACTCCCACCAAATGGCCGATATGAAGTGAATCGGCAGTAGGGTCAATGCCAAGATAAGCAGAAGTAATCTCTTTATTTAGCTGTTCTTCCGTTCCGGGTGTAACATCATGAAGCATACCCCGCCACCGGAGTTCATCAACAAAATTCATTAAGGCAAAATTTAAAATTTGCGCAAAGATATAAAATGCAGGCTGTTATTTGGAAATAAGCCGGTAAAATCAGTTTATGAAAAGATAGGGTTAAATGAGTAGTGAGTACAAAGTAGTGAGTACAGAGTACTTCTTGCCGGATTAACGTTGATCGTTTTTGACCACTGCTTTTTATTTGTTTTCATATTCTTGTGTGATGTTTGAACCGGTTTTTTCGTGGCGATTAATCTTCCGTAAGTTGCATTATTTGTTAAATTAGTATGAATTTCAGGCTTTTAATCTTAAGTCAATATGATTAAATGAATTTTAACGGGGCCGGAAGCTCCAAACATCATTTGATTTTTACATACATGGTAATTTTGCAGCGAAAACAATTTTAAACCTCAAAGTTTAAATAAAAAACAATTGAAATGAAACAGAAAAAAAATATCGCCATTGTGGCGCACGATAACCGCAAAAAGGATATTATTGAATGGGTTGAGTTTAACTGGAAAGAGTTAATTCAGCACGATTTAATATGTACGGGAACAACAGGCAAGCTTGTGGAAGAAACCATTGCCGTAAAATGCGAAGAGGAAAGTATGGTTCCGCCTACGGTTACCCGCCTTAAATCGGGGCCTCTTGGCGGCGATCAGCAGCTGGGTGCATTAATTGTGGAAGGGAAAGTGGATATTCTGATATTCTTCTGGGATCCGATGCAGCCTCAGCCGCATGATGTTGACGTAAAGGCACTTCTGAGAATTACGGTGCTTTATAATATTCCGACCGCTTCAAACCGTTCTACTGCCGATTTTATAGTCTCGTCAAGTTTATTCCATAAGAATTATCAGCCGAGATTAAAAGATTATTCAGGATATATTACCCGTGATGTTGGTGTATGAACTTGTGTTTAATTTTGTTTAATAAAAAAGCACTAATTAAATTTAAGCAGATACCAATACTTGCAAAATTAGTTAGATTTGCAGCCTTGATGTGTATTTAATAACAATTGCAGGTGGCATCACCCTGCATATAAATATAAAAAAATGCAAAATGAATTCTTATGGCTGGCAATGTTGCTGGTAAATTTTCTGCTCATAATTCTGGGTTATAAACTGTTTGGCAAAACCGGCCTCATAATGTGGATTCCGGTTTCGGTAATTGTTGCCAATATTCAGGTTGTGCAAACCGTAAAACTGTTTGGCATGGCTGCCACGCTGGGAAACATAGTTTATGCAACTTCATTCTTAATTACCGATATTCTTTCTGAAAATTATGGTAAAAAAGAGGCAACCAAAGCTGTATGGATAGGCTTTTTCAGCCTTATCTCAATGACTTTGCTGATGAATCTTGCACTGTATTTTAATCCGCTTCCGGGCGATGATTTTTCAGTGGTTACGCATGAGGCCACAAGCATAATTTTTAAAATGATGCCACGCATTGCACTTGCCAGCCTTGCTGCCTATCTGATTTCACAGCATCATGATGTGTGGGCATTTCAGTTTTGGCGCAAAAAGTTTAGCAAGGAAAGCCATTTGTGGATACGCAACAATTTCAGCACAATGGTTTCGCAACTGATTGATAGTGCCATATTTGTTGTAATAGCATTTTACGGTGTGTTTGAAAACAGGGTTTTAATCGAAATTTTCGTTACCACATACATTCTGAAATGGATTGTGGCAGTTGCCGACACTCCTTTTGTTTACTGGGGAAGACGAATTTTTAAGAAAGGAAAGTTCGTATTTGGCTGATAATTCCCTTAAGTCTTAAAATGAGATAAAATCAGGATGTGGCCCCGTACGCAGATTTTTATTTAGAGTGTCAATTTTTGCAACATCCTCTTTGCTGAGTTCAAAATCAAAAATTTCCGAATTGGATATGATTCTTTCGGGGGTTACAGACTTTGGAATAGTTACCACCCCTTTCTGAATATCCCATCTTAAAACAATCTGAACAGGTGTTTTTTCATATTTTTCAGCGAGTTTGCGAAGTTCGGTAATTTCATTTACCTTACCTCTCATGATGGGGCTCCACGCTTCGGGCTGAATTCCTTTATCCGTACAATAATTTATCAGTTCCGGCTGTGCAAGCCTCGGATGAAACTCGAACTGATTTACTGCGGGAATTACTTTACATTCAGGCAAAAATTCTTTCAAATGATGAACTAAAAAGTTGCTAACCCCTATTGCCCTGACTGCCCCTTTTTTATAAATTTCCTCCATTGCTTTCCATGTTTCCACCGAAAGTTTTCCTTTTGGCCAGTGAATGAGATAGAGGTCTAAATAATCAGTTTGCAGTTTTTCAAGGCTTTCTTCAAAAGCTTCATGAGTTGACCGGTATCCCTGATTTGTATTCCATACTTTTGAAGTAAGAAAAACTTCTTCGCGCGGGACATCGCTTTCTGTTATTGCGTTTCCAACCCCGCGTTCATTATCATAAACGGCAGCAGTGTCAATACTCCGGTATCCGTGATTTAATGCGGCAGTTATTGCATTTTCAACCTCTTTGCCATCTTTTGCCTTAAAAACGCCTAATCCCAGCCAGGGCATTTCCACACCGTTATTCAGTTTTACTTTTGAAA
>CAZXTX010000101.1:0-9540 GCA_964643695.1 uncultured Mariniphaga sp.
GAATTGAAATAATAAAATAAGTCAGAGGTACGTAGTACCGAAATATTATTATTTACTCAGAGTGTGCTTTAATCATATAAATAACGTGATACAATCATGCGCCAATCTTAGTTTAGGGACAGTATTGTGTAGAAAAACTTGTATTTAAAAAGGTGAAAATAAAAATCAAACCTTCTCTGAAGTCGGGATTTAAATTCTGATTTTCAACTTTTTCCCTGTTCTGGCATAGTAGAGGTGTTCAATAATCTTATCCCGGGGTTTGAAAGGTGATAATTCATCAAGCCCCAGATACTCAATTGCTTTATCAATCAATTCTTCCTCAAAATATTGTCCGGGAATATTTTGCTTTTGCAGGTAGTATTTTCCGGCATCTATCATTGACTGTAACGGAATCAGTCCTACCAGTTCCGAACCGGTAACACTCACACCGTGTTCTTCTGCTTTTTTGCAAACCTCTTCAAAAACAACATGAACCGGCGTAACCGAAATATCAGTCAGATTCATCGAGACCTGAGCTTTACCATATTCTTCGATGTACCATCCGATTGCTTTCACATTCTTTAAACCGCCGTTTCCTGATTCACGAACTTTTGATGCAATCGACTTTGCAATGTTTGCTGATTTTGTATTAAGATTTATATTATATGCGATTAATATTTTTCTTGCCCCGATTGCTGTTGCTCCTGTTTTTGCAATTCGTTCCGACCAAATATCTGGGCCAAAATCGGGTTTCCATTTTTCTGAAGCAATTTTTTCTTTTAATCCCTCATATCCGCCTGAACGGCAGTTTGCCAGACTTTTTCTTTGTTCCGAAAAGGCGGCATATTCATAGCAATAAACCGGAATTTTTAATTCATTTCCTGTTTTTTCAGCTAATTTTCGGGCATATTCAACAGTCTCCTCCATTGTAATACCGGATAACGGTATTAACGGACACACATCGGTGGCACCAAAGCGCGGATGCACTCCTTTATGCAGGCTCATGTCTATAAGTTCGGAAGCTCTTTTAATCGCCCTGAAAGCAGCCTCAGAAACAGAATCCGGGTCACCTGCAAAAGTTACCACTGTCCGGTTTGCATCCTCTCCCCTGTCAACATTAAGCAAAACCACTCCTTTTACACTTTCGGCGGCAGCGGTTATTTCTTTAATAATTCTGATGTTTTTCCCTTCCGAGAAGTTTGGAACACACTCAATTATTTTTGTCATTTTTATAAATAAATCTTTTTAGCTGCAATTTAACATTTAAAAAGCTTTGTATTTGCTATTTTCGGGCTGTTAATCTAAAAATTTATGCTAAAAAAAGTACCTCACACTTATGTAATTATTTTTGGTCTAATTATTTTTTGTGCAATATGCACATGGTTTATTCCCGGCGGCGAATTTGAACGCGAAACCGTTGTTGTAAACCATGTGGAACGGGAAATAATAAAACCCGGTTCATTCAAATATATCGAGAGTCAAAACCAGACATGGCAGATATTCTCTGCATTTTTCAATGGACTTGTAAATACTTCCCACATTATTGCATTTATATTAATGATTGGCGGTGCTTTCTGGATATTAAACGAAAGCAAATCAGTTGATATTGGTATTTATGCATTTTTGAAGCAGGCAAAAAAATGGGAACGTTCCAAAATTCTCAAGAAACTCGGGGTTAACAATATCATTTTAACCGGCATTATGTTAATATTCAGCCTGTTTGGTGCTGTATTCGGCATGAGTGAAGAAACAATCGCATTTACAATTATTTTTGTTCCGCTTGCTGTTTCAATGGGTTATGATTCAATTGTGGGGGTTTCGCTATGTTTTGTTGCTGCCACACTGGGTTTTGCAGGTGCTTTTCTGAATCCGTTTACAGTGGGAATTGCACAGGGGCTTTCCGATATTCCCCTCTTTTCGGGAATTGAATACCGGCTGTTTATGTGGGTAATAATTAATATTGCAGGTTTTACGTTTATATTGAGATATGCCTCAAAAATTCATAAAAACCCAAAAAAATCACCGGTTTATGAAGAAGACAAACACTGGCGGCGTCATAATGAAAGTGAAGATAACAGCTTTGTACCCTCTGTTTCGCGTGGTGCCTGGGTTTCATTTCTGTCACTCTCCTTTTTTCTGATTTTATTTTCGGTTTTCTATCCGATGAGCAACATTAAAGTAGGTAACAGTCTGATTGTTCTGCCGGCAGTACCGGCTGCAACAGTTTTATTTATCGTTACAGGAATTTTAACTCTCCGAAAATCATTTCATTATTTCATTTTAAGTCTGCTGGGCTTTACCGTTGTATTTTTGATTATAGGAGTAATGGGATACGATTGGTATGTTATGGAAATTGCCACACTTTTTCTGGTGCTTGGTATTTTTTCGGGTATTGCATCGGGTAAAAATGCAAACGATATTACACGTTCGTTTATTGAAGGGGCAAAAGATATTCTTGGTGCGGCAATGGTTGTGGGACTGGCAGGCGGAATAGTCGTAATACTTGAAGACGGCAGAATAATTGACACAATTCTCTATTATCTCTCACAGTCGATGGCTGATTTGGGTAAAGTCGGCTCTGTAAGCATGATGTATGTGATTCAGACTTTTTTAAATATTTTCATCCCCTCAGGCTCAGGAAAGGCTGCTCTTACCATGCCAATGATGTCGCAGTTTTCAGATTTAATCGGTATTTCAAGACAGGCAACAGTTGTGGCATTTCAGCTGGGCGATGGTTTTACCAATATGATTACACCAACATCGGGAGTGCTTATCGGGGTTTTGGGAATAGCAAGAATTCCTTATGAAAAATGGTTCAGATGGGTTTTGCCGCTGATTGTAATTCTGGGATTGCTGGGATTTTTATTATTGCTGCCAACTGTTTTAATGAATTTGAACGGATTTTAAAAATAAAAGGCCCGACTAAAATGAAGCCAGGCCTGTAATTATCTTATATGTCCGTAATTTACTCTGCCATTGAAATAGCTTCAACCGGGCATACTTCAGCACAGGAACCGCAATCGGTGCAAATATCCGGGTCAATCACATAAATATCTCCCTCAGAAATTGCATTTACAGGACACTCATCCAGACAAACACCACAAGCAATACACTCATCGGAAATTACATATGCCATAATTAAAATTATTAAAATAAAGATGCAAAAGTAAAAAGTTTAAGAATTAAAAAAAGACAAAAATCACTTATTTGCAATTTTGAAGACATTTTTAAAACTGATGTTAACGTAATTATCAAAAATAATTTCGGTAATCATTGATTATTCTGAATTTTATTACTTTTGATATTAAATAGAAATCCATGGAAACCAATAATGTTTTTGTTGCTCTGATGTTAACCGTTTTTGCAGGCTTATCAACCGGAATAGGCAGCACAATTGCTTTTATTGCCCGCAGAACAAACACCAGGCTGCTTACTGTTTCTCTTGGTTTTTCTGCAGGTGTAATGATTTATATCTCTTTTGTGGAAATTCTTGCAGGTGCAACGGCAACTTTTACCCATTGCTGCGGAAAGTTTAATGGCACTCTCTATTCCACCATTGCCTTTTTTGGAGGTATTCTGCTGATTGCTGTTATTGACAGGCTGATTCCCTCTTTTGAAAATCCTCATGAAATGCGTGCTGTAGAGGAAATGACTCTGGAAAAAAGAAAAACATCAAATTCCAGACTGTACCGTACAGGTATTTTTACTGCACTTGTAGTTGCCATTCACAATTTTCCGGAAGGGATAGCAACTTTTATGACAGCCATGAACGATGTAACTGTCGGGATTGCCATTGCGGTAGCTATTGCAATTCACAATATTCCTGAAGGAATTGCAGTGTCAGTTCCAATATATTATGCCACCGGAAATCGTAAAAAGGCATTTTTTTACTCTTTTCTTTCAGGAGTGGCAGAACCTGTGGGAGCTATTATTGCCTATCTGCTGATGGTTCCCTTTTTAAATGAACATAATGCCGAGATTGTTTATGCTTCATCAATGGCCGCAGTTGCAGGTATTATGGTATTTATTTCAATTGACGAACTGCTTCCATCGGCAGAAGAATATGGTGAACATCATCTCGGTATTTACGGTCTGGTTGCCGGAATGGCAGTAATGGCTGTTAGTTTACTTTTGCTCAGATAAATTTTTATAGTATTTGCAAACATCCCTCAGTCCGCATATTTCACATTTTGGCCTGCGTGCCTGACAAACATATCTGCCGTGCAAAATAAGCCAGTGGTGAGCTGTGGCTATCAGTTCCTCCGGAATGTATTTTATCAGTTGCTTTTCGGTTGCAAGCGGTGTTTTAGCATTTGTGGTTAGTCCAATCCGGGCTGCAACCCTGAACACATGAGTATCAACCGCCATGGCAGGTTTATTATATACAACCGAAGCAATAACATTTGCAGTTTTACGCCCTACTCCCGAAAGTTTTTGAAGCTCATCTACAGAATCAGGAACAATGCCGTCAAACTCTTCAATTAATTTCTTAGCCATTCCAACCAGATGCTTCGATTTATTGTTTGGATACGAACAGCTTTTTATATAATCAAAAATCTCAGAAGGTTCTGCTTCAGCCATTTTTTGAGGTGTGGGGAATCTTTTCAGTAAATCCGGAGTAATCATGTTTACCCTTTTATCAGTACACTGTGCCGAAAGAATAACCGCAACTATCAGGTGAAACGGATTTTTGTATTCCAGTTCGGTTTCTGCAACCGGCATGGTTTCCTGAAAATATTGTATAACTTTTTCAAAAAGTTCTTTTTTGCGCATACTCAGTTTTTTTAAATATTCAGCATTAAAGACAAAAGTAATTTTTATGAGGAAGAGATGAAAAAAATTCATGATTATTTCACCGGACTAGTGTAAATAGTGAAGCAGCAGTAAACTTTCAGATTTTTACAACCTAATTGCTATTTTTACAAAAAATTTATTGATGAGACTTTTTATTGAAGCTGAAAACCTGTCAAAAAGATGGGGAGAACTGATGCTTTTCGAAGATATTTCGTTTACAATTTCCGAAGGGAGTAAAGTTGCCCTGATTGCAGCTAACGGTACAGGAAAAACAACACTTTTGAATATCATAGCCGGAAAAGAGGTGCCTGACGGCGGAATTGTAAAGGTTCAGAATGACATAACAACCGGATACCTTGAGCAGATGCCGGAATTAAATCCTGAACATACAGTTTTGGAGGAAATTTTTGAATCTGATAACATAAAGTTGCAAACTGTTAAGGAGTTTGAACTTGCAGTTTTCAAAAAAGACCAGAAAAAAATTTCTGAAATTTCTGAAAAAATGGATGAACTCAATGCCTGGGATGCAGAAGTTGAAATCAAACAGATTCTTACCCAACTAAAAATTACCAATCTGGAACAACCTGTCGGGCAACTTTCGGGCGGACAAAAAAAGCGTCTTGCGCTGGCCAAAGTTTTATTGGAAACCCCCGAACTGCTGATTCTTGACGAGCCAACCAACCATTTAGATTTGGAAATGATTGAATGGCTTGAAAAATATCTTGAAAAAACAGGCTCTACCCTGCTTATGGTAACTCACGACCGATACTTTCTTGACCGGGTTTGCAATGAAATTATTGAAATGGAAAACAGCCGAATTTACCGCTATCAGGGAAATTACTCTTACTTTCTGCAAAAAAGAGATGAACGTATTGAAAACATGCAGGCATCCGTTGCAAAAGCAAGAAATCTGCTAAAAACAGAACAGGAATGGATGCGCCGCATGCCCAAAGCAAGAAGTCACAAGGCAAAACACAGAATTGATTCATTTTATGAGCTGAAGAAAAAAGCAAATCAGAAAATTGAAGAAGAGAGTTTTGAACTGAATATAAAATCATCAAGACTGGGTAAAAAGATTATTGAAATTGAAAATATTTCAAAATCATATTCAGAACTGAAACTTATAAAAGACCTTTCATATAAGTTTATGCGCAATGAAAAGGTCGGTATTATCGGAAAAAACGGAACCGGAAAAACTACTTTCCTTAATCTGATTACCGGCTTGATTCAACCGGACAGCGGAGGAATTGAAACAGGGCAAACAGTTAAATTTGGTTATTACAAACAGGAAGGAATGAGTTTTAACCCGCGTGAACGGGTAATTGATGCCGTTAACAAAATTGCCGAATATATTATTTTTGAAGATGGTAACCGAATGACCAGTTCACAGATGCTTACACGGTTTTTGTTTCCGCCCGACACTCAATACAACTTTATTGAAAAACTTAGCGGTGGCGAACAGCGAAGATTATATCTGTGCACGGTTTTAATGCAAAATCCTAACTTTTTAATTCTTGACGAACCTACCAACGATCTGGATATTTTCACACTTAACGTTCTTGAAGATTATCTGAAATCATTTAACGGGTGTGTCATAATTGTTTCGCACGACAGGTTTTTTACCGATAAAGTGGTTGACCATCTGTTTGTTTTTGAAGGAGATGGTGTGATAACAGACTTTCCGGGAAATTACACTATTTACAGAAATGAATCTGAAGAAAAAGAGAGGCTGAAACAAAAAGCCGTTAAAAAGGCAGCATCTCAAAAAGTTGTGGTTAAAACTTCTGAAAAGCCATTGTCAGACGAGTCAAAAAGGAAACTTACATATAAGGAAAAACGTGAAATGGAGCAGCTTGAGAATGACATTGAAAATATTGAGATACAAAAAAATGAGATTCTCACAAAACTCAGCTCAGGCGATTTGAACCATGAAGATCTTCATGAACAATCAGAACAATTGACCAGACTTAATTCACAGCTTGACGAGAAAGAACTTCGCTGGCTTGAACTTAGTGAGTTTGCCGATTAACTAAAAACTCTGCTGCAATGAATTTTTCACTGCAAATTTAACTGTTAAAAATCAGGATTCTTCTTCTTCTTCTTCTGATTCAGTCTTTGGTGCAGGATTGTTTTCATTAATAAATTTGATAATATCTTCCAAAGAACTGATAAATTTTTCAAAATCTTCAGGATATACAAACAGCTTGTGTTTTTCGTATTTGAATCCTCCGTTTTCAAAAAATCTTTTTTTACTCTCGGTTATTGTCAGATAATACTCATCGTTACGCGTACTTTTTACATCGAAAAAGTAAGTGCGTTTTCCGGCACGAACTGATTTTGAATAAATTTCCGGTCTTATTTCAGTTTCGGTTTTTTTGTTTTCACTCTTAAAATCAACACTTTCCATTCTTTTTGCTTTTTTTTGACTTTTTGATTGAATTTCAAAAATAGAAAAATTATTAATTTTTTGATTGTTTTTTTTATGTAAAAAAATTACGGCAATTAAATTAAGAATAAATTTTGCCAGTGGCAGCCAAAAGTGTGTTTTGCAAAAGCGATACTCTCGTCATCGGGCCAACACCTCCCGGAACGGGAGTAATATATGAACATTTATCTGCCACCTCTTCAAATAAAACATCACCTTTTAATTTCCAGCCGGATTTTGTCTGATCAGATTTAACACGGGTGGTACCTACATCAATAACCACTGCCCCGTTCTTAACCATATTGCCCTTTATAAATTCGGGCACCCCGATTGCAGCTATCAGAATATCGGCATTACGGCATAACTCCACAAGATTTTCGGTTCGGCTGTGGGCAACCGTAACAGTGGCATTGACAGCTTTTTGAGACATTAAAATACTAAGCGGCCTGCCGACAATATTACTGCGCCCTATTATTACACAGTTCTTTCCGCTGGTTTCAATATTATATCTTTTTATCAGCTCAACAATTCCAAATGGTGTGGCCGAAACAAATGAAGACAGTCCGATAACCATACGTCCTACATTTTCAGGATGAAACCCGTCCACATCCTTTTTCGGATCAATTGCCTCTATAACTTTTTGTTCGGAAATATGCCGCGGTAACGGCAATTGAACAATAAAACCGTCAATATCATTATCATCATTTAGGTCACTTACCTTTTGGAGCAGCTCCTCTTCGGTTACATCATCTTCAAACCTGAACAGCGAAGATTTAAATCCCACTTCCTCACAATCCTTGATTTTATATGCAACGTATGTTTCGCTGCCACCATCATGGCCAACCAGAATGGCGGCCAAATGAGGTGTTTTTGCACCGCTTTCTTTCAGCAAATTAACTTTTTGAGCAATTTCCTGCTTTATTTCTGCCGCTGTTTTTCTTCCGTCAATCAAGTTCATCTGTTAATGTTTTTTTAATTTGGAAAAGTATTAAAACCTGCCGCCGGGCTGCTGCATTCCGCCCATCATGTGCTGAATGTTTTTACCCTGCGATACCATTCTCATCATTTTTCTTGTTTCTGCAAACTGTTTTAAAAGCCGGTTTACTTCCTGAATATTGGTTCCTGAGCCGTTTGCTATGCGTTTGCGGCGGCTTCCGTTAATCAGCGATGGATTTTCACGCTCATCCGGTGTCATGGAGTATATGATGGCTTCTATATGTTTGAATGCATCATCATCAAAATCCATATTTTTCATTGCTTTGCCCATTCCGGGAATCATTGAGACAACATCCTTGAAGTCTCCCATCTTTTTTATCTGATTAATCTGTTTCAGAAAGTCATTAAAATTGAAGGTATTTTTTGCCAGTTTTTTTTGCAGTTTCCGGGCTTCTTCCTCATCATACTGCTCCTGAGCTTTTTCAACAAGGGTAACAATATCACCCATTCCGAGAATACGGTCTGCCATTCTTTCGGGATGAAACACGTCAATTGCATCCAGTTTTTCACCGGTTCCAACAAACTTAATCGGTTTTGTTACCACCGAACGTATTGAAATTGCAGCCCCGCCGCGTGTGTCACCATCAAGTTTTGTAAGAACCACACCATCAAAATCAAGCCTGTCGTTAAATTCCTTTGCAGTATTTACGGCATCCTGGCCGGTCATTGAATCAACAACAAACAAAATTTCATTGGGATTAACAGCCTTTTTAATGGCTGAAATTTCATTCATCATCTCTTCATCAATTGCAAGCCGCCCGGCGGTGTCAATAATTACCACGTCATAGCCCTTAATTTTAGCTTCTTTAACGGCAGCCAGAGCTATTTTTACGGGGTCTTTATTATCTTCTTCCGAATAAACCGGCACACCTGTCTGTTCACCCAAAATTTTCAGCTGCTCAATTGCTGCCGGACGATAAACGTCACCTGCAACCAGCAGCGGATGCCTTCCTTTTTTGCGTTTCAGCATATTTGCCAGCTTTCCCGAGAAAGTGGTTTTACCTGACCCCTGAAGGCCCGACATCAAAATAACGGAAGGTGAACCGCTGAGGTCAATATCTTCTGATGCCCCACCCATCAGTTCGGCAAGTTCATCTTTTACAATTTTAACCATCAGCTGTCCGGGCTTAACTACTGTAAGCACATTCTGGCCAAGAGCCTTTTCCTTTACCTCATCGGTAAAAGTTTTTGCAACCTTAAAATTGACGTCGGCATCAAGCAGCGCACGACGAATATCTTTTAATGTTTCGGCAACATTTATTTCTGTTATCTTACCCTGTCCTTTTAACAGCTTAAACGAGCGTTCCAGCCTGTCGGATAAATTTTCAAACATATCTTTTTTTATT
>CAZXTX010000102.1:0-3628 GCA_964643695.1 uncultured Mariniphaga sp.
ACAAATATCAAAATATCAGAAAAATGAGAAAGAAAATAGTAGCAGGCAACTGGAAATGCAATACCAATTTGCAGGAAGGTGTTGAGCTTGCAAAAGCTGTTGACCAGCTGGTGGCGAAAGAAGCTGCCGGTGATGTGGTTGTGGTGCTAGGCGTTCCGTTCACCCACCTTACAAAAGTAGTTGAGTCGGTCAATACCGGCCGGATTGGTGTTTCGGCACAGAACTGTGCAGCCGAAGCCAAAGGTGCATATACCGGTGAAGTTTCAGCCGAAATGGTAAAATCAACTGGTGCCGGATATGTAATTCTGGGACATTCAGAAAGGCGTGAATATTACGGCGAAACCAGCGAGACACTTAACAAAAAGCTGGCTCTTGCCTTTGAAAACGGACTGACTCCCATTTACTGCTGCGGTGAGCCGCTTGAAATAAGGGAGGCCGGCGAACAGAACGAATTTGTTAAAAAGCAGCTTGACGAAACCATTTTCAACCTGCCCGAAAGCGAATTCAAAAAACTGGTTATTGCCTACGAACCAATCTGGGCAATCGGTACCGGAAAAACTGCCACTTCTGATCAGGCACAAGAGATTCACTCATATATCCGCGGAATAATTGCCGAAAAATACGGCAGCAAAGTTGCCGAAGGTACTTCTATTCTGTATGGAGGAAGCTGCAAACCCGACAATGCAAAGGAACTTTTTGCAAACAAGGATGTTGACGGCGGATTAATCGGCGGTGCATCACTAAAAGCTACCGACTTTCTCGGAATTATAAACGGTTTTTAAAATCTTCAAAATATAATTAAGCCCTGCTTCAACTGTAAGCGGGGCTTTTTCTTAATTGTTGTCTGTTATGAATTATTTCAGGGTCAGTATAAAAATCAATCCGTTTGAAGAGTGGTTAAGAGATATTTTAATGGCTGAATTTACCGGAATTGGTTTTGAAAGCTTTGAAGAAACCGGTGACGGTTTTAACGGATATATTCCCGAAAAACTGCTGAATCTTAAAGATACTGACAACATTTTAGAACCGTACTGCAATAATTTCACATTCAGCATAAGCAGCGAACTGATTCCCGAAAGAAACTGGAATGAAGAGTGGGAAAAAAACTATTTCAAACCGCTTGTTGTGGCCGGTGAATGTCTAATAAGGGCACCGTTTCACACGGAATATCCGAATTGCAAATACGAGATTGTGATTGAGCCGAACATGGCCTTCGGAACCGGAAATCACGAAACCACATCAATGATGTTAAAAGCAATTCTGAAAGAAGAGTTAACCGGCAAAAAGGTTCTCGATATGGGCTGCGGCACCGGAATACTGGGAATTTTAGCTTCAATGAAAGGAGCTTCCGAAATTACCGCAATCGACATTGACGAATGGTCAGTAAAAGGCACAACCGAAAATGCGAAACTGAACGGTATCAGTAACATTAAGGTTAAAAAAGGCGATGTCACACTTCTTGATATTGAAAAGTATGACATCATTTTTGCAAATATCCATAAAAATGTACTCTTGCAGGATATGTACATCTACAACAATTCACTGAACCCGGGCGGAAAGCTTTTGATGAGCGGAATTTACCTGAACGATTTACTGGATATAAAAAGCAAGGCATCGGAACTTAATCTGAAATTTCAATATTATCAGGAAAAAAATAACTGGATTGCCGTTGCTTTCAGCAAACCCTAAAACATTACGCCTAACTTAATACCGCCTGTCATAAGTGTTCCCGAATATCCCATTTCACCCCACCAGTCGTTATAATATTTGTGCAATCCTGAAGTTTTATTGTCATAACTGAACCTGATTCCGGTACCCGCATAAATATCCAGATAGAAATTATCAAGTAAAAACTGAATTCCAAAAATTACGTTACCTCCCGTTTTAAATATTTTGGTTGTCATCTCTCCTTCGGTAATACCGAGATAATTTGCTCCGTTTTCTGAAAACTCTTTTAATAAAAATCCGTTGTCTTTTATTGAAAAATAGTTAAAAACCGGCCCGTATGAAAAGTAAGTATTGACCACCTTTTCATTTTTATTCAGAAATATTTTATGCTGCAATTCGATTCCTGCACCCGTCATACTGTTGTATTCCCTGTACCTGTTTGCATTTTCATTAACAAGATACATCTGCGGTGCCAGCACAAGCCAGTGGTTACTGTCGCTCAGCCTGATGTCAAAATCCATACGCATTCCGTTAACGGCTGCATACTGGGGTACTATTCCCAAACCAAATGAGTTTTTTCTGTTTTCATTGTCATCTAATGATTGGGCAGAAAGCATAACCGGAATAAAAATCATCGATAAAAAAAGTATTTTTAATTTCATGGCTGTTAATTTAATTCAGATTCAACACGAATTTCACTAAGTTTGTTTATTGCACCGTCCTCAACTTTATACTGAACAAATCCCGACTCACCTATTACCAGTGCCCTGTCATCGTCTAAAATAACATCGTATGCCCGGATTCCGTCAAAGTGATACAGCAGGTCTATATTGCCAATATCCGAAACATCATAAACCTTCAGGCCGTTATCACAAATCCACAGGGTATCATTTTTCACAGCCAGACCAAGCGGATTTGTCATCTGATACTGCTTTATGAGACGCGGTTTTTTTAAATCCTGTAAGTCAATTATCTGCAGCTCATTAACCGGATTCCAGCATTCAGGACGGCCGCTGCTTAGGGTTACATAAGCATATTTTCCATCGGAAACCACAGGATCGCAGGCCACAACATGCTCGTAAAATGAAATTTTATCAAGAATTCCGTTTCCGCTTATTTCATAAATATACATTCCCGAACTTGTGCCCAAAAAAAGCTTGTCACCGAGCGGGAATATCGTTTCAATACCAAACCCGACAGGGCTTTTTTTCATAAACTCAGGAGCTTCGATTGATGAAATATCAAAAGAACTGATATTTTCATTGTCAACGGTAAACAGATGGTCACCAACAATTGTGAACCGTGCCATTGAACCGCCGGTTCCGCTGTCGGCACCAATACTGTCGAATGCCTGATTATCATAGCTGCACGAATGGCAAATCAAAAAAAGCAGGGCAGAAACTATAACTTTTAAATATATATTTTTCATTTTCTTAAATTTAATTGTTTTTATTCCATCTTACCAGAATCGCACCTTCGGGAACAGCCAGCTGCTCTTTCCAGTTTAATCCCCTGCCGCTCGGGGCAAGAGGTTCAGGAAAAACATCCCTTATTCTTTTGGTTACCTCAATGTCATTCATGTTTTCATCAAACCTGAGGGCAATCAGGTCAACAGAATTGTCGGCATACAAAACATTGCCCTTCACCGCCATGTCAATACAGCCGTCAACATTTACAAAAGCAATGTTTTTGGGATTTGCCGGGTCGGAATTGTCAATTACATGAATTCCCCTGTACTTTTCATTAATGAAAATAAGATGGTCTTTCAGATAAATTTTACCGGCATTACTGATTTTGCGCGGCACTTCAAGTTTTACATTCTTTTCCATTTCGGAACGCAGCATAAACACAGGTTCATAATCACGCCATACGGGGTCAAGTGCTGTTGACGAAAGGAAAATCAGCAGCAAAAAGGAATAGAAAGTTAATGGTTTCTTCATAATTATAAATAAATTAAAAA
>CAZXTX010000102.1:3728-9536 GCA_964643695.1 uncultured Mariniphaga sp.
CTGATGAACAGTTTGGGCGGATTTTCAAAAATTTCAGGCTTAACATACTGTTCATATTTTCCCGGATAACCTCCGATATGAGTTATCCACACATCGGTTCCCTCGCACATAAACCGCAAGTGCTGCGGATATTCTGCACGAATTTCATGTCCGTCGATGTTGCCGTAAACTCCGCGTAAAGGTTTGAACGAAGCCAGCCGGTCAGCCGTTTCAAGTGAACCGAAATCACCGGCATGCCATATTTCATCAACATTTTCGAAAAACGAAAAGAGTCTTTCGTTTAAAAATCCGTGAGTGTCAGATAATAACCCGATTCGCTTCATAAAAGAGTACAATTACAACATAATATCGCACCAAATTAAGCTAAATTTGTCGTAAATTCGTTACAGAGACATCTGATAAAACAATCGAAAATGAAAAGAGTAGTAATTGTGCGTCACGCCAAAGCCGTTCCCTACGGATATGATGACGACTTTAACCGCGATCTCACCGGCCGCGGAAAAAACGATGCGAATATCGTCAGTAAAGAATTAAGTAAAGACAGAATAACACCCGACATAATAATATCAAGTCCTGCAAGACGGGCGATTAAAACCGCTCGTATTTTTGCCGACAATCTGGAGTACGACAGAGATGAAATTATTGAAAATGAAGACTTATACTTCAATCTTACAACCGGCGGATTTATTGATATTATCAGGTCACTGCCCGATAATGCGAATACTGTTTTCTTTTTCGGACATAATCCCGATTTTCATACTTTTTCGAAGAATCTGCTGGAACATTATATCAGGGAAATGCCCACCTGTTCAACCGTTGGAATCGACTTTAATACAAACAACTGGCAAAATATTGGCGCGCGTGAAGGGACACTTGCATTCCACCTGATTCCCAGAATGTTTAAATAAACATTACTCACACACAATTTATTTATCAATAAAATGTTTTCACTCTGATTGGTTTGTTAGTTTTGTGCCGATGATTAAAAAACTGTTTATTATTTCCTTTCTGCTGTTTGCCGCCTATTCCGGTTTTTCGCAAAGCAGCAATGCCACACTTCGCGGAACTGTCCGCGACCAGAACGGGCAGCCGCTTGATATGGCAAACATCGGCCTGAAGGACTATCCGCTCGGCACCAGTTCAAACCGCGAAGGAAAGTTTCTGCTGCGAATTCCTGCCGGCAGGGAAATAATTGTAATCTTCTCGTCACTTGGTTACACCACACACACCGATACCATCAATGCCACAGCCGAAGAAAACATAATCCGGGATATTGTTCTGCAAGTTACAGACTTCAGGCTTGCCGAAGTGGTTATTACCGAGCAGCGGCGCAGCGGCGGAAACGTTACCCGCATCGACCCGCAGTTTATGGACAGAATGCCCGATGTTGCCACAGGCGGCGTTGAGGCACTTATAAAAACCCTGCCGGGTGTTTCAACCAACAACGAACTCAGTTCGCAATACAGCGTAAGGGGCGGAAATTTTGATGAAAACCTGGTTTATGTTAACGACATTGAAATTTACCGACCTTTCCTGATACGTGCCGGACAACAGGAAGGACTCAGTTTCATTAACAGCGACATGGTTTCAACCATTGATTTTTCAGCCGGCGGATTTGATGCACGTTACGGTGATAAAATGTCATCGGTGCTCGACATAAAATACCGCAGACCAAGTAAATTCAGAGGTTCGGCAAATATGAGCATGCTGGGTGCATCTGCCCATTTTGAAGATGTAAACCTGAAGGGAAGACTGTCACATATCACCGGAATACGCTACAAAACAAATAAATATATTTTAGGCGGCCTCGACGAAAAAGGTGAATATGAACCCCGGTTCATTGATGCCCAGACATATATAACTTATCATGTTTCAAACAATCTGGATATTTCCTTCCTCGGAAACCTTGCACAGAACCAGTACCGGTTTGTTCCGCAAACCAGAAACACATCATTCGGAACATGGCAGATACCGTTTAACACAACCATCTACTTTCAGGGACAGGAAATTGACGAATTCAGGACATATCTCGGGGCACTCTCGGCAAACTATCATCCCAACCTGAACCTCAACCTGAAATTCATTGCTTCGGCCTTCAACACAAAAGAACAAGAAACCTACGATATTTTAGGGCAATATTATCTCAACCAGCTTGAACGAAACATGTCGTCGGAAGAGTTTGGTGACAGTGTGCTAAATCTCGGAATCGGCACATTTTTAAACCACGCCCGCAACCATGTTGATGCAAATGTTTACAGTTTCTCACACAGGGGAGCCTACAACTCAGACAACCACTTGATTAACTGGGGAATAAGTTTTCAGCACGAACAGTTCAGCGACAAAATCAACGAGTGGATTTACCGCGATTCCACAGGTTATTCACTTCCGTATTCCGACAAGGAGGTTCCGCTTTATTTCACCCTGAATGCAAAAAACAGTGTCAGTTCCAACCGCGCAACCGCATATATTCAGGACACATGGAGCATTCCTGTTCAAACCGGAAGCCTTTATCTCACCGGCGGAGCACGTTTAAACTTCTGGGACTTTAACAACGAACTGCTATTCAGTCCGCGGGCTTCGCTCAGTTACTATCCCGAATGGAAAAGCAAAATTTCATTCAGTCTTTCGGGTGGAATGTACCATCAGTCGCCGTTCTTTAAGGAACTCAAAAACCGCGACGGCTCGGTTAATTACAATGCCCGTGCACAGCGTTCATATCAGGTTGTTGCCGGAAGCGATCTGGTTTTTACCGCATGGAACCGCCCGTTCAGGTTTACTGCCGAAGGTTACTATAAACACATGAACCGGCTTATCCCCTATCAGGTTGACAATGTGCAGATACGCTACCTTGGCGAGCAGGAAGCGGTTGGATATGCCACCGGAATTGACATGAAGGTAAACGGTGAATTTGTAAGCGGAATACAGTCATGGGCAAGCCTGTCGTTTATGAAAACCGAAGAGAACATTATCGGCGACGGACACGGCTATATCCCCCGCCCCACCGACCAGTGGATGAATTTCAGCCTCTTTTTTCAGGATTACCTGCCTGGAAATCCCTCATGGAAAATGCAGCTGTCGGGGTTTTACGGAGCACGGCTGCCAACCGGCCCGCCAAATTCGGAACGATATCAGGATATTTTCCGAATGCCGCCCTACCGCCGTGTTGACTTAGGTTTTTCAAAAGTGCTCATAAGCCCGTCAAATCCGGCCAAAAGTGCAGTGTTCAGCCATATCAGCGATTTGTGGATAAGCCTCGAGGCATTCAACCTGCTGAACATAAAAAACACAATTTCCTACTTCTGGGTATCAAGCACCTGGGGCGACCAGTTTGCAGTACCCAACTACCTCACCGACCGCAAAATAAACCTGAAGCTCACTGTAAGGTTTTGATTTAAACAACTGATTTCCAAAAGTTGTCAACATTCAGAAATATTATTTTGAATGTTTTGTATATTTGAATACTTACTAAAAAAACAAATTACAATGTTTTAAAAAAGTAAAAATAGATTATGTCAGAAAGAAAAAAACATCACTATATTCCAAAATTTTATCTTCGTAATTTTTCTTATAAAGGCAATGGTAATCAAATTGGTATTTTCAATACAAAAAAGAATATATTTAAGCAAAAAGCAAAACTAAAAACACAAGGTTATGAAAATTACTTTTATGGTAAAGATGGTTTTGTTGAAGATCAATTGAGTAAAATTGAAAATATTTTAGCACCAATAATTTCGGAGATAATAAGAAATCGTAAACTGCCTCCAAAATTCAGTGACAATCACATAAATCTTTTATACTTCATAGTTATAATAGATATGCGAAATCCATATCAACTTGATAACTATAAAAATAAACTGTTTCAACTTCAAAATTTTATAAACACAAATAAATTTAATTCAGAGTATAACGATTTAAAGTTTAACCCTACAAAAGAAGAACTCATTTCTTCAAATATATCTATTTCATCTGAATTAGTTTACTCAATGCTTGATTTAGATTATAAGCTTTTAATAAATAAAACTAATCATCCTTTTATTTCATCTGATAAACCCTGTGTTAAATACAATCAATATCTGCAACAAAAGAATAATTTACGCTCAATGATTGGTTACAATACTTTGGGAATTCAATTATTTATTCCTCTCGATAGTGAATTAACACTTTTATTATATGATACAGATATATACAAAGTTGGTAACAGATTAAAATCATATATAGAGATTGACAATATTGATGATTTAACTACTCTAAATATACTTCAATTAAAAAACTGTATAAATACGGTATATTTTGACGATATGGCAAGTGAAAGTTATATTAGAAAAACTGTTTATAGTACAAAAGAATTTATAAATAAACCAAAAATTAGAAGAATTAAAATACGTTCAAGGGCAAAAATTAAAATCATTAATCCTCATAAACTCTATATTAGACCTAGTCATGAAAAGTTATTTCGAAATCAATTAAGGTAAAAAAAAATAATGGAAATTTTCGAGCAGATGATAAAAAACCAGATTGTAAATATTTGGTGGGAGCTAAAAAACAATATATTAAAAGTAAATAATTATGAATACATGGAGTTTTGTTAATTGGTTGCCTATTATTATTTCCACATTAGCATTTGGGTTTTCAATTTTTGTTTTTTTATATGATTTAAAAGTTAGGAAACAACAAAAAGCTATAAATGAATTTAATATTCAAAAACATAAAAAAGAATTGGAAGAAGAGAAAAAAGCAATTATAGAGGCAAATGTAATAGATAGTGGTAATGCAAAAAGAATAATTAAAATATATAATAGAGGAAAAGACACTGCAAAAAATGTAAAGGTTACTTTTCTTGGCAATCCCGATATACACGTACATAATTATCTCTCACCTACTGATATAAGTCCACAAAATTATATGGATATAAAAGTAAATTTTCATATAAATTCTCCACAAATGATAGAAATTGATTTTGAATGGGAAGACAAATTTAATTCACATAATAAGAGAAATCAAAAAATTCAATTATTCTGAATACTATTGTTTTACTTTACAATCAAATAAAGTAATTTTCACAGAAGCCAATAAACAACTGATAAAGATTGAATTGCTAAGGTTTGGAAATAATAAATAAACTACCAATTATCAGATTTGTATATTTAAATAGATATTAGCAAAACAGAAATATAATTATGAAAGCAATTGAATTAAAAAAGCTACTTATTCACCGGATAAAAAAAATAAATGATATTCAATTTCCAGATACCATAAAAACCATTTTGGATTCTAAAGTCGAAAAAGAAATACTCCTGCTTTCACCTGAACAAAAAAATGAGATTGTAACATCACAGGCAGAGGTAAAACAAGGACTTTACATTGATTCTGAAAATCTTGATGATGAAGTGAAACTATGGGTAAACGAAGAATAATCTGGTCTGAAAATGCTAAAAGAAAACTTTATCATAAAATAAAAAGAAATTAAACAGCCGCAGAGCGGCGAAACATTAACAGCCACAAAGTGGCATAACATTAATAACCAATAAATAATAAAATTTGATAATTTTGATAAAAAATTATTCTAATCAACAACATGAAAAACGAAGCACATGCACGTATAAAAATTAATCAACTCCTTTCGGAAGCCGGATGGCGATTTTTTGACAGCGAGCAAGGAAAAGCCAACATTCTGCTAGAAAATCATGTAAAAATCACACAACAGGAAATAGATGCCTGGGGTAACGATTACGAAAAAACCAAAACCGGATCCTTGGATTTTTTACTGCTTGACAGCGACAACAAACCGATTTGTGTTCTGGAAGCGAA
>CAZXTX010000103.1:0-7736 GCA_964643695.1 uncultured Mariniphaga sp.
GGAAGTACTTTGAAATTTTTATTTGCATCTCTTTTTCGGTTGTGATAAAGCCTTGCAAAAAAATGTCTCAGGTTCTTTTTGAAATCTCATTTTGTTTAAATCCTTCATTATTTAAAGCATGGATTATGTACCTTTGTTATAAGCTGAAATTACACATATTTGCAAATTTAAGGACGAGGTGTAAAAAGCGACAATATACTATAAACCAATTCTATATCAATGAAGCAGACAGGAATAAGTAAATTGTATTTTAAGGATACATCATTTGCAAGCCTTATGAAACACAGAATTTATAATGTGCTTTTGTATGCAAGTAAATATGATGTGTTTGCATTGGACGAGGATGGAAGAATAGACGAGCAATTATTTAATGAATATATGTCACTCAATTTGCGGTATCCTCCGCGGTTTACGCTGGTATCGTCTGAGGAAGAGGCCGATAAATTATTAAATGAAAGAACTTTTGAACTGATTATTTCCATGCCTACCGGTGACAGTATCAATCCTTTCAACTGGGCAAAACAGGTAAAGAAAGAATATCACGAAATTCCGATTGTAGTGCTTACGCCATTTTCAAGGGCAGTTTCAAAAAAGATTACAAATGAAGATTTAACTGCCATAGATTATGTTTTTAGCTGGCTTGGCAATCCGGATTTACTTCTTGCAATTATCAAACTACTTGAAGACAAGATGAATGTTGACGAGGATATTCAATCAGTGAATGTTCAGACAATTTTATTTTTGGAAGATGCCATTCATTTTTATTCTTCAATTTTGCCTCATCTCTATAAATTTGTTTTTAATCAGTCGCGCTCCTTTATGACTGAAGCTTTGAACGATCATGAGCAAATGTTGCGTATGCGTGGCAGGCCTAAAATTTTACTTGCCAGAAATTACGAAGAGGGTATTGCTATATATAACAAGTATAAGAATCAGATGCTGGGTGTTATCACCGATGTCTATTTTCAGCAGAACGGAGTTGAAGAAAGCATGACAGGAATAAACCTTTGCAGGGAAATCAGAAAAAGTGACGATAAAATTCCGCTGATAATACTTTCTACTGACTCTTCCAATCAGATTTATGCGGATGAAGTAAATGCCACATTTATCAGCAAATCATCCCGTAAAATGCTGATAGAGTTAAAAGACATTATTACGGAAAGATTTGGTTTTGGTGATTTTTCATTTATAAATCCTGTTACGGGTGAACTTGAGGCAAAAGTTAAAGATTTGAAAGATCTTCAGAATTGTATTCTCAATCTCTCCGATGAAACACTTTATTATAATGTTTCGAGAAATAATATTTCCCGGTGGCTTTATTCGCGTGCATTATTTCCTTTGGCCGAGTTTGTGGAAGTTACAAATCCCGTAAGTTACAATCCGGAGGAACTGTTTAACCGCCGCCGGTCTATTTATGAAGCTATTTTACAGTACCGGAAAATTAAAAACCGCGGAGTTATTGCTGTTTTCAAAAGTGAACGGTTTGACCAATTTTCAAACTTTGCCAGAATTGGCGATGGTTCACTTGGGGGCAAAGGGCGTGGATTGGCATTTATTGATGCAATGATAAAACGTAACGAGCAATTTGACAATTTTAAAAATGTTCAGCTCCTGATTCCGAAAACTGTGGTAATCTGTACCGACATATTTTCTGAGTTTATGGAGATAAATGGCTTATACTCACAGGCTTTGTCTGACTTGGATGACGAGTTGATGCTGAAATCTTTTCTTAATGCTGAACTTCCTGAAAGTTTGATAGAAGATTTAAGTGCATTTCTGTCAGTTGTAAATGCACCATTGGCAGTGAGATCTTCAAGTTTGCTCGAGGACTCACACTATCAGCCATTTGCAGGAATTTACTCTACGTATATGGTTCCTTCGGACACGGATAAGCAAAAAATGCTGGAAAAAGTGCTGGAAGCAATCAAGGCAGTGTATGCTTCGGTTTTTTATCGGGATAGCAAAGCATATATGACAGCAACCAAAAATATAATTGATGAGGAGAAGATGGCAATTGTTCTGCAGGAAACATGTGGCAGTCAGTATGGTACCAGATTTTACCCTTCTTTTTCAGGTGTTGCCAGATCTTTGAACTTTTATCCAATCGGACACGAAAAACCTGAGGAGGGTATAACAAATATTGCTATGGGACTTGGACAATATATTGTTGATGGTGGTACAACATTGCGCTTCTCGCCGGCATATCCGAATCATGTGTTGCAAACGAGCACGCTTGATTTTGCTTTAAAAGAAACCCAAACATATTTTTATGCCCTCGATTTGGAAAATGCCAATTTTGTTCCACAGGTTGATGATGGTTTTAATCTCTTGAAAATCAGTGTTCAGGATGCCATGAAAGATGGAACTCTCAGATACATAGCATCTACATATAATTTTGAAGACCAGATGATTTACAATGGTCTGTACGATAAAGGCAGAAAAGTAATCACCTTTGCCAATATTCTTGAACATGAAGTTTTTCCGCTTGCTGAAATAATTAAAGAAGTGTTAAATGTTTCTCATACTGAAATGGGACGGCCTGTTGAAATTGAATTTGCAGTAAATTTCGATTATTCTGCAAAAAATGCAAATATGTTTTATTTGCTTCAGATACGGCCTATTGTTGATTCCAATGAAGCTGTTCAGGAAAATATCGGAGCCATACCGCTTGAAAATACGGTAATTTCCAGTATGAGCACATTAGGACACGGTATTACCAATGATGTGTTTGATATTGTGTATGTTAAGCCTGAAGCATTTTCGGCATCAAATAACAGGTTAATTATGTATGATGTCGAAAAAATTAACAAAATGTTATCTGCCGAAAACAGATATTATATACTTGTAGGTCCAGGAAGATGGGGGTCGAGTGATGAATGGCTCGGTATTCCGGTTAAATGGACTCATATCAGCAATGCCCGTCTGATTGTTGAATCAAGTTTTTCCAATTACAGAATAGAACCGAGTCAGGGAACTCATTTTTTTCAGAATCTGACCTCTTTTGGTGTATCTTATTTTACTGTAAATCCGCATATAAAAGACGGATCATATGATTTGGATTTTTTGAATGAACAGCCGGCCTTTTTTGAAACAAAATTTGTACGGCATATACGCTTTTCAAAACCATTGATAATTAAAGTTGACGGAAGAAAAAATATTGGAGTCGTTTTAAAACCTGATACTAAATGAAAAAATAATATTTTGAATAAAGCGGATTAAATTTAATGTCGTTTGGTTTAGCAGATATTTTAATTTGAACAGCAGTGAAATATTGTTTTTTAAAAGTGTCGCAAAAATTAAATTAATATTTACATTTTGACAAATATTTGACTTTTTTTAAACGTTTTGCTCATTATTGTGTAGTTTTTCATGTTGTTTTGTAATTTTGCACTATGTTTAAAACATCGTTAAAACGATACAAACAAATTAAAAGATTTTATGAAAGTTGAACAGGTTATTGACAATTTGAAGAGAAGGTTTCCCAACGAACCTGAATATCATCAGGCAGTGGAAGAAGTGCTGCACTCTATAGTAGAGGAATACAACCGGCATCCTGAGTTTGAAAAGCAGAATCTCATTGAAAGGTTATGCATTCCTGACAAAATTTTATCTTTTCGCGTTTGCTGGATTGATGATAAGGGTAATGTTCAAACCAATATGGCTTACCGTGTTCAGCATAATAACGCACTTGGCCCGTATAAAGGCGGCATGCGTTTTCATGCATCTGTATGTCCTTCAATCCTAAAGTTTTTGGCATTTGAGCAAACTTTTAAAAACTCGTTGACAACACTTCCTATGGGTGGCGGCAAAGGTGGTTCGGACTTCAGTCCCAAGGGTAAGTCAAACATGGAAATTATGCGCTTTTGCCAGGCATTTATGGTTGAATTGTGGCGTTATATAGGCCCAAATACTGATGTTCCTGCTGGTGATATAGGTGTTGGAGGCCGCGAAGTTGCCTATATGTATGGTATGTATAAAAAACTGGCTCAGGAAAACACAGGTACATTTACCGGTAAAGGCATCGAGTTTGGCGGTTCGCTCATTCGTCCGGAAGCAACCGGTTACGGTAATATCTATTTTCTTTTGAATATGCTCAGAACGAGAGGTATAAATGATTTAAAAGGACAAGTTGTTGCTATATCAGGTTCTGGTAATGTTGCAACTTATACTGCCGAAAAAGTACTGGAAATGGGCGGAAAAGTAATTACGTTGTCCGATAGTGATGGCTATATTTATGATGAAAACGGGATAGACCACGAAAAACTTCAATATGTTTTTGAATTGAAAAATGTTTATCGTGGCCGCATCAAAGAATATGCTGAAAAATACAACTGCAAATATGTTGAAGGTGGTCGTCCGTGGGGTGAAAAGTGTACCATTGCCTTGCCATCAGCAACTCAAAATGAGTTGAATGGAGATGATGCTGAAATGTTGATAGCTAACGGCTGCATGGCAGTATCAGAAGGTGCAAATATGCCATCAACACCTGAAGCTGTTGAGGTTTTCTTGAAAAACAAAATTTTATTCGGACCCGGAAAGGCTGCAAATGCCGGTGGTGTTTCAGTGTCCGGCCTCGAAATGTCTCAGAACTCAATGCGTTTGAGCTGGTCAAGAGAAGAGGTTGACCAAAAGCTTAAAGAAATTATGGCCAATATTCATGAAGCATGTGTAAAATATGGTACAGAGAGCAATGGTTTTGTAAACTATGTTAAAGGTGCCAATATTGCCGGATTTATGAAAGTTGCCAAGGCAATGATGGGTCAGGGCATTCTCTGAGCTTAACAGAGTTGAAAAACAAAATAAATTTTTATACTGTTTTTGAAGCAATTATCTAATTGTTCATATCATTTTGCCACGTATAAACCACAACATCTCCCGGTTCAATAAATATATTTTCGGTATTTTCCCTGATTTTTATTAAAGTCCTGTTTTTCAACACTCTTTTTACAGTATTGTCGATGGTTATATTCAGTTCGGTCAGATTTTGAAAATCGCGGTTAACTATAATCAGATATTTGTTCTTTCCTTTTTTAAATAGTGAAACCACTGCACCTTCACCTGATGTTTCAAGCGATTTAATTTGTTTTGGCAGTTCTTTCAAAGGTTTTGTTCCTTTGGGAATATTATTTCCTGTATGCCAAACCGATATTAGTTCGGAGTTAAGAAAAACATGTGCAAGTGATTGTATTTCGCGGTTTACTGTTTTTACAAGATCATAAACAATTGTGCGCTTACCGTCCAGATTTATTGGTGAATCGTGAAAATCCCACACCGTGCTTCTGGGCTGCCAATAGGTAAAATACTGCAAAACCTGAGCTCCGTAGGCAAGGTTGCTGAACATCTGAAGGCGCAGTTCTGCAAGCGTGGGTACCGGATATGGTTTGTGTGCAACCGAAAGGGCAAATGCCCAAACCGGCAATCCTGAATTTTTTGATGCTTCAGCAACTATTTCAAGGTTTTTGTACCATTCCGGTCGCAGTGAGCGTATTCCGTTAATTTCCAGTACCGGATAATGGTCAAATGATATAAACGGAACCGGAATTTCCTCAATAAATTTTTCCACATATTGCTTATACACATCCTTTTCAGGATCAAATTTAATTTCATTGCCAAACAGTTGTTCTGCAACTGCATAATTTGGAAACAGGTTGATATAACAGCCATGTTCGCGGTCAACCGACTGAATCCGCCTTGTCCATTCGGCTAATTCTGCAAAGTCAGCGGCAGACGGTTCGTCTCTGAGATGATAGCCTGCCAGAGCAGGATGTTTCATCAGTTGCTCTGCTGTTTTTTCCGGTTCATTTTTAAGCTCCGGACAGGAAGGCAAAAGTTTTATTCCTGTTTTTTGTGCAATGTCCAAAGCTTTTTCCACTGCTTCAATATTCGAATACGATGAAAAATTAATATTAATTCCCGATTCTTTGAGTTCCAGATAACGTTCTTCGGAAGTTTCCCGTTCAGGCACACCAATCCATGCCAGTATCGGGAACTCTTCGGTATTTTTCTGTTTTATAGTATCTTCACCCGAACTGCAACCGAAAAATGCCAGTAGCAGAATAAAATAAAAAAGCTTTTTCATTATTTCTTAATTTTTAATTAACATTATTTTTACCGGCCCGAATAATCCTGATGGCTGGAGTTCGCTGTTTTTGTTGTAAGGATTTACAAAACACCATGTTGAACGCTGATTTTCCGGAAGGTTCATATCGCCGATAATCCGGTTTTTCCAGTTGTTTACAACTTCAATTTTAATTTCATTTAATCCTTCTTTAACGAGTGTACTAATGTTTAACCGGTACGGCGGAGTCCACACACCGCCTGCATATTCGCCGTTGATATAAACTTTGCCCATGGCAGTCAGATTTCCTAAATCTATTGAAATGTTATTGTTTTCAGAAAAGTTTTCAATATTGAATGCGTTGCTGTAAACAGCTGTGCCTGAGTAATACTTGATTTTTTCATTGTCGGAAGCAGTCCAGTCATATAGTTTCTCAAAAAGCACCGGTTCTGCCGGCCCCTGTCTTTCGGAATCAAAGGTAACTGTCCAGTTGCTTGTCAGTTCGGTTATTAATTCCGGTTCAGGATAATTTTTTTCAATATTTGCGGATTTGGTGACTTTTTTTGTTTTTCTGTTAAAAACTATAAATACACTTTCAAAAGGAGCCAGTTTCAGGGGAACAGATGTTATATTTTCCTTATGTTCAAATGATGGTAATTCACGAATTTCGCCTGTTACGGCATTCCATAATTCGGGTTTCATCTCCTTTACCCTGAATTCCGGATTGATTATCTGTTCCTTATCAGCCTGATTTGAAACGAAATATATTTCGGTGCCGTTTTTTAATGTGCGGTGACCGTAATGGATTGTATTATCCTCTGGAAGTTTGCAGTCGGGTATATATTTTAATTCCTCAAAAACTTCTTCCATCGAAAGCCCGTTAATTATCAATCCTTTTCCATGTTTTTTGATTTTCACACTGCTGCCGTTAACTTCGCTCCAAAGTTCATCAGCTAAATTTTTTACCTGAATATCAGCTTCGGGCTGGTTCTGAAGGCTTGGGGAACGTTTTGGCGGCTGTCCCAAAACAATGGCACCGTCATACACCAGTTGTTTAATTTTTGTTAGAAGCTCAGGCCTCATTGTTTCCTGTTTCGGAAGTACAAGAACCTTGTATTGTGTGCCTGCCGTGCGGCAGTGTAAGCATACCGTTTTTAACGGTCATATCTCTTAAAATAACTTCTGCATTAATATAGTCAAACTGATAGCCAACCGGAAGCTTCGGCTCGGTAATTCCTGTCATTTTGGGTGCATCTTCACCAATAAAATATGCAACATCAGCTACATTTAATCCCTGCTGAAGCATGTAATTCGAGCGTTTCAGATATTGGGTAAAAACATCGAGTTGTGAAAACCATGTATTTTTGCGGTCAAATTCATTTCCAAACCATGCATTAACTCCGGGAAATTTATCTTCGTACGGCTGCATGATGTAAACGTGAAGCAGCGTGTTGTTAATTCCTTCGGCAAAAAAGCGGTCGGTACGCTGTTTCATCATTGCCGGATATCTTGAATATGCCGGTCCGCCGGATGTATTTGATTCGGCTGATATTTTTCTTTTTCCGTAAATATGTCCGCATGATGTCGCCGCCCTGTTTTCGATATCACCCAGTTCGCCCTGACTCCAGAACTCGCCGCCAATTTCATCCGACTGGCCGCCATACATGAGAAATTCTCC
>CAZXTX010000103.1:7836-9494 GCA_964643695.1 uncultured Mariniphaga sp.
AATTCTGGCCACCGGTTTCGTAACTGTCCTGAACTACCACTTTAAAAGTTTTTCTATCGGCTTCAGGAATTCTTTTTAAAATTTCACCAATGAAATTATCGAAATGAACGGCAGCCCATTTTTTACTCATTTTGTCAACTTCCAGTCCGGTTGCTTCGGGTGAGGCAGGAGCGTTGGTTACATTTGTGGGAGTCATCCCTATTCTCAATATTTTCCAGTTTCCTTCGGGAATATCCCATTTTAGAATTCCTTCGGGTGTCATATATTCTGAAATATCTGTAATTTCATCTTTTTGAATTACAATATTTTTGTCATCAGTTTCAGGCTGTTCGGACCAGAGGTATGCATCCCAGTAGGGAAGCGGGGTGGGGTGCATTTTTGCAAGTGTTTTTTCACTGAATCTTTCAACCCGTGGCATGGAACTTAAACTAACTTCGGCAAGCAAAGTACTTGTTGAATTATATTTCAGGTTTAATTTGAATTCATCGGCTGTTATTTCAGGAACGGAAATTACCACCGGTGCATATGGTTCAAAACCCACATTTAAAGCAGGATTAGATCTGTTTATTGTAAATCTTGAAACTGTTTTAAATTCATTGTTCACTTTTGCAAACAATTCGGCTTCTGCCATTAGTGGTGCATCTGTTGCTTGTACAGCCAGACTTCTGACAGTAAAAGGTTTTTCCGGTTTAAAAGTAATTTCAATGCCTCCGTCGGGCAGTTTTATTCCGGTTTGCAGATTGCCGTCGGCAATTGATGAAATATTTGAGATTACCGGTACCGATTCAATAACTGCGTTTTTGTAGTTTAATGCCATCTCGTCATCAGATTTGTCGGGAAAGGCAATAACTTTTACATCCTGAAAAATGTCATTTGGCTTTTTTAGCTTTAATTCAATTTTTTGCGGGCCTTTAACCGTTGTTTCCGATGATGCGAGATAACGCATTGATTGTTCTGGTTTTATCCACGGACCTCCCGACTGGCTCCAGCCCGGTGAGTTGAAAATACCGATTTCAATATCCAGCTCTGTAGCGGTTTTCAGGGCTGTATGCATAATTTCCCACCAATCGTCACTTAATATTTTTACCTTTCCGTAAGGAAGGCCGTCAATACCGATATTTCCGATGAATGCCCGGTTTATGCCGGCTTTTTTCATTGCCAGCAGGTCTTTTACTGCCCCCTCTTTTGAAATATTGTCAGAAATCCAGTACCAGTAAACACTGGTTTGAATTGAGTCGGGTGGGTTGACAAACCCCTGTTTCAGTATTTGAATATTTTCATCAGATTTGTTGTGTGAGTTTTTATCACAACCGGTATAAAATATGACAAAAAGCAATGCGAAAAGGATGTTCAGTTTGTGTTTCATTTGCAGTGCCGGTTAATTTTTATGATGTATAAGATGATATTCCCCGGTAGTTTAATTTAAAATTACCGGGAAATATAAAGTTGAGGTGGTTTTTTTTAAACTTACTATTTAAAAATTGACTGAGGTACTTTACCAATCCATGAAAGCGGTGGTTCGCAGCCAAACATGTATGCTATGGTTGCCGCACTGTTAATGGTATTGTTTGGTTCATCGAGCGGAACTCCTTTTTTGATTCCGGGGCCTGCAATTGACCATGGGACAATCATTTCATCAGTGCTTACACCGCCGTGTC
>CAZXTX010000104.1:0-2307 GCA_964643695.1 uncultured Mariniphaga sp.
GTTCTTATGGGATTCGGACTTGAGTCGGATGCAATTCATTCACCAAATGAAAATTTCCCTCTGGAACAATTTTTCAACGGAATAAGAACAATTCCACTGTTCTACAGGTATTTTGCAGAAATGAACGTATAAATAAATACTGAATGGCATTTAGCGGGCGGTAGAGTGAAAATTTTACCGCCCTTTTCTATTCATTTGTATAATCAGCAAATACCTCAGATTCCCATTTTATCATCTGGAGCTGATTGAACAGTGAGTCTTTAAGCGAATTATATTCGGTTAATCTGCTTTCATGAACAGGTTCTACGGGCGGTGCTTCTATTTTCAGCGGATCAACAGGACTGCCATTTTTATGAACCCGGAAGTCGAGGTGCGGTCCGGTTGCCAGGCCGGTTGCACCTACATATCCGATAATCTGTCCTTGTTGAACACGGGATCCCTGCACAATTCCCTTTGCAAAACCCTGAAGGTGCATATAAGTGGTGGTATAAACCGAATTGTGCTTTATTTTTATGTAGTTCCCCGCACCGCCGGCCTGATAAGCTCTCGTCACAACGGTTCCGTCACCTATCGTGCGCACGGGAGTACCCGCAGGAGCGGCATAATCAACTCCGTGATGCGGTCTTCGTATTCGTAATACCGGATGCAGGCGGCTGTTTGAGAAACGCGAACTGATACGTGCAAATTCAAGGGGTGCTTTTAAAAAGGCTTTTCTGAGGCTTTGTCCTTCATCATCGAAATAGTCATATCTTTCATCCTGAAAAAACCTGAAAGCGTAATTTTCGGAGCCGCTGTGGTCAAACTGAACTGCATAAATATTTCCTATACCGACGGATTCTGATTCTACAAAAAGTTCATCGTAAATTACACGGAACCTGTCGTTTTTCTGAATTGCATAAAAATCAATTGACCATGCAAAAATATCAGAAAGTTTTATGGCCAGCAGCGGGTCAAGATTATTTTCAACCATCGTATTCCAAAGAGAAGTTTTTATTTCGCCGTAACCTGTACGAAGTTTTGTTTCAACATCCTTTTCGCCACGATAAACTTTAAGGGAATCAAACAACTCGAAAACGTAATAATCGGTAACTGAATTTTCATATACAAAGTAACGGGGCAAGGCTGTCGTATCAGGTGTCTGAAAAACAGAATAACGGTTCCCGCCGCGTATTTTTCGCACATCGAATATCTCTTTTGACTGACGTGCAATCTGGTCAATAATATTCATACCCACACCAAAGCTGCCAAGTATATGGCTTAAATGCTGATTGGGCTTTACGGTACCGTCTTCAATTAAAAAGGAATCAACCGGGAGTCCGTATTTTAAAACCGGCACAGGGGCAGGTAAATCTGCTGTTTCATCCTCTTTATTTTTGTCTCTTTGAAACCGTGTGCAGGAGAAATTTATAAATATTAAAAAAAACATTCCTCCAAAAATTAATGCTTTGGTACTCTTTTCTTGCATCAGCACTTATTTTAAATCTTTAATTTGTCAAATCCTTTTCCGAAAACACCCATAACACTTCCCATAGTAATAAAGGCTTCCGGATCAATTTCTTTAATTTTTTTGAAAATCTGGCTGGTCTCCTTTTTCTTTACAACCGACATGATAATTTTGGTATTCTCTTGTGTGTACCAGCCTTTTCCTTCAATAATGGTAACTCCCCTGATGGCTTCATAATTAATGAAATCGGCAATTTTTTCATACTTTTTGGAAACAATAAACATCTGTGCACTCCGGTTTGAACCGCTCAAAAAGGAATCAAGCGAATAGGAAACCACCCACATTGAAACATAGCCATAAACAAGTTTTTCGGGTGAACGAAAAACAAAATATGAAGATGCGATGATAATTACATCACACAGTAAAATAACTTTTCCCGGACTGATGTTCCGGTATTTATTTACAATCATTGCAAAAATATCGGTTCCGCCCGTACTTCCTCCCTGTGAGAAAACCACTCCAAGCCCGATGCCGCATGACATTCCGCCCAAAACTGCCGAGAGAAACATATCATCAACCAAAGGAGTTTTTACAAGTCCCTGAAAAAGTGCAAAAAAACCGGAAAGAACCAGAATACTGTAAATGGTTTTTACGCCAAAATTAGCTCCTAAAATTTTGATTGCAATTAGAACTAAAAAAACGTTTACAGTAAGATAGGTTAAACTGACAGGAATTTTTGCGGCAAAATATAACACGGCACCCACTCCGCTTATACCGCCACCGGTAATTTCGGCAGGAAGTAGAAAAACAACCCATCCCATTGAAAACAGAAGTAATCCCAGTGTAATTACCGTATAGTCTTT